>DASVCG010000396.1:0-8027 GCA_036381755.1 Phycisphaeraceae bacterium
GGGTTCTCCGGCCTGGGGATCGGCGCGGCGATGTACGGCCTGAGGCCCATCATCGAGTTCATGTCCTGGTCCTTCTGCCTCGTCGCCGCCGACCAGATCGTCAACAACGCCCCCAAGATGCTCTACATGTCCGGCGGACAGTTCCCCGTCCCCGCCGTCTTCCGCGGCAACAACGGCGCCGGCGGGCAGCTCGGCTCCACCCACTCCTGGTGCGTCGAGAGCCTCTGGTCCAACGTGCCGGGCCTGAAGCTGGCCATCCCCTCCACCCCACGCGACGCCAAGGGCCTGCTCAAAACCGCCATCCGCGACGACGACCCGGTCTTCTTCCTCGAATCCGAGCGCATGCTGGGCATGGGCGCTCGCGGCGACGCTGATTTCTCCAAATACCTCGCCGGCGGTAAATGGGCCCCGCCCTCGTCCCAGGAGGACGACGACTTCATCATCCCCTTCGGCGTGGCGGACATCAAAAAGGAAGGCGGCGACTGCACCATCGTCACCGCAGGCCGGCCCGTCCACTTCGCCCTCGAAGCCGCCCAGATGCTCGAAGAGGAAGGCATCGACGTGGAGGTGGTCGACTGCCGAACCTACCGCCCGCTGGATATCGACACCATCGTCAACAGCGTCAAAAAGACCAGCTACTGCGTCGTGGTCGATCAGAGCTGGCCCTTCGCGTCGGTGGCCTCAGAGATCGCCTCGCAGATCTACGAACGGGCGATGGACTACCTGGACAACCGCATCTACCGCGTCAACGCCCACGACGTGCCCCCGCCCTACAACCGCAGCCTCGAGCAGGAAATGCTCCCCAACGCCCGGCGGATCGCCCAGGCCGTCCGCCAGGCCACCTACAACGCCTGACAAAGCCCTCTCAACCCCGAGAAAAGCAACGGCCCTCACGTCAGCACGGGTCGCGCCTGCCGCTTGCGCCAGCCCGTGCGGGGATGCGGTACAGAGCACTGAATCATCAGGTGCCAGATCGTCCAAGACGAATCCCCTCGCGGGCCCGGGCGGCCAAGCGGCTGGGCGGCTTCGCTTCTCCAACCCTCCCGATCGATCGACCGGCCGACAGATGCTTGACGATCCCGGCCGTGGCGGGGTCGCTATTCCCGCGTGGATAACGCCAAACGAGGGCGGGCAGAGCAAAAAATCTCTTGACAGGATGCGATATTTTGATATGGTACGTATGTGAAACAGTTTCGCAAATAGTTATTCGGTATACGCCATGGGCAGCGTTCGCGACATCGCCAAGCGGGCCGGCGTCTCCATCACCACCGTCTCCCGCGTCCTCAACAACCACCCCCGCGTCAGCGACGAGGCGCGTGAAAAGGTCCTTTCCGCAGCCAACGCCTCGCGTTACGTCGCCCACGTCGGCCGCCGCTCCACCAGCAACATCGCCTTCCTCTACACCGGGGAGTCCAGCCTCGGCTCACCCTTTGACGCCGCCCTTCTGCAAGGCATGAGCGAAGGGATGGAGGAGTACGGCTACGACCTGATGGTCCTCAGCGCCCGGCGAGCCAAGCACCCGCATGAAACCTACACCCAGATGTTCATGCGCAAGGGGGTTCGCTGCGTCGTCATCCGCACCACCCATCAGACCCGGCACGTCTGCGAGGCGATCGCTGAGGAAGGCTTCCCCAGCATCGTCGTCGCTGATCACTTCGACCACCCCAAGGTCAATTTCATCCACGCCGATTCCCGCCAGACCAGCCGTGAGGTCGTCGAGCACCTGATCGGCCTGGGCCACACGCGGATCGCCTGCTCGATCAACGTGATCGACGACTCCGACCACATGGACCGCTTGGCCGGCTATTGCGATGCGCTGGAGCAGCACGGCCTGCCGTTCGACGAGCGGCTGGTCATGCGCATCCCCGCTTATCGCGACGGCGGGGTGCAGTTGATCAAGCGGCTGATCACGATGGCCCACCGCCCCACCGCGGTGTTCATCACCGACCCCATGGTCGCGGTGGCCGCCATGAACCAGGCGCGTCAGATGGGCCTGCGCATCCCGGAAGACCTGTCGGTTGTCGGTTTTGACGACGCGGAGCTGCGCTACGGCATGACGCCCGGCATGACCGCTGTATGCCAGGACGCGGTCGCCATGGGGCGCGAGGCGTTCGCCGCGTTGCAGGAGATCCTCAAAACGCGGGGCGACGAGGTCCGCATCCGCAAGTCGCTGCCGACCTGGGTCGAGATCCACGAATCCACCGGCCCGGCGCCGCAGATCACCGACTTTTCACCCAGTTGATTCGCGGATTCGTCACGCCCCGCGAACGCGTCAGCCGTCCCTTCTGATCGAATCTCATCTTTTTCTGGAGGAATCGTCATGCAAGCCAAGTCGCAACGAGTGATGCCGATCGCGTTGTTGTGCCTGGGGGTGGCGGTTTCGACCGCCTCGGCGAACCTGCTGCAGGCGCCGAGCTTCGAGGTCGCCCAGGGCGCGCCCGACGCCAGCGCAGGCGACATGGGCACCGCCACCGCCGCGCCCGGCAACCCCTGGATCGGGTGGAACCCCTGGGTCTCCCCCTTCGCCGCCTTCTACACCGCCGTGACGGCCCACACCGGCACGCAAGCGGGCAAAACCTTCGGCCAGCCCTCCGGGATCTACCAGTTCGTCGACGTCAGCGGCGTGAATGGCCAGCCGTTCAGCGGCTCGGCATGGTTCATCAACCTCAGCGCCGACCCGCTGATGGGCGGCGCTGATCAGACCGTCGATTACCGCGTCACCTTCTTCGACGGCCCCAACGGCACGGGCAACCAACTGGCCCTGATCATCAGCAGCGCGAACATCAGCGGCGCAACGACACAGGACGTGTGGACCGAGCTGACCATCAACGGCACGGTCCCCGCCGGCGCGGCTTCGGCCCAGGTCATGGGTTTCATGTGGAACCCGAACTCCGCCGGCGGCGCGCTGTTCATGGACGACGCGAGCTTCCAGATCGTGCCCGAGCCGGCGGGGCTGGCCCTGCTGGGCCTGGGGGCGGTGGCGCTGCTTCGGCGGCGCGGATGACTTGGCCTTCGGGCCGCGCGCCTCGCTGCGCGCGGCCCGGCTTCTCATCGCGGCGTCTGTGATGCTCCCCTTCCCCCGATCATCATGCGAGCCCCGCCATGATCCGCCACCCACATCGGGCGTTCACACTGATCGAATTGCTCGTTGTCATATCGATCATTGCGCTGCTGATCGCCATCCTGCTGCCGGCCCTGACTGCTGCGCGAAGCACCGCCCAGGCTGTGCGGTGCCTCTCCAATGAGCGGCAGATGGGCCTGGCGCTGGCCGCCTACGCCAATGACGAGGACAACTTCCTGCCCTTCGGGTACACCCCCGGCGTCAGCGATTGGCCGATCGTCCTGAGCGGCTACATCCGCGCCCAGCAGGCCAGCTATTCAGCCGGCACCGACGCCAGCGAGGTGTTCCAGTGCCCCGCGGCGCTGATCCCCGGCGGGACCAAACACTACGCCGCCCATCCCGTCATGATGCCGCCCTACAACGTGTCTATCAACGGCACCAAACTCGAAAAGAGCTACCGTATCGACCACGCTCGGCGAGCCGCTGAATTGCTCATCCTGGCTGATTCCAATCAGTCGCCCGGCGGCGATTCCATCCTCGTAGGGGATTCCGACGCTTTGCTCCGCCGGCTCAACGGCTGGGGCGATCCGTACGGCGTTTACATGACGCAACCCAATCAGTGGTACTACGACCCGTCCTTCTCCGACAACGATCAGCCAATCGAGACCAACGATGTCAACATCGACGGGGCGTGGGTCGAAGGCTACATCCGCTGGCGGCACAACGCCGACGAGAGCGCAGCCATCCTTTATCTTGACAGCCACGCCAAGCTGGCCAGGAACGAGGACGTGCTGATGCGGCACATCCGGCCTGATCGGCCGTGAGCGATCCCATCCAGCCGCGCCTGCTCTGCGTCGGCTGAATTATTCAACCGCATTCATCCGAGGGCGCACGTGATGAGCCTGCTGCATGCTGACATCCGATTGAGCGTGTGCCTGCTGGGCGCATCCCTCGCCCATGGCCAGGTGCTCCTGCTCGATGAGTTCAACGGCTCCGCGCTTGATACGACCCTCTGGCGGCTGCCCGATCCGGGCGCCGGCTCGTTCCTGGGCCGTACGCAGCTTCGCCTTCAAGACGCGCCGCAGGTCACAGGCGGAGTGGCGCGCCTGCGTCTGGATACCTGGAACGGCGGCGGGTCGTTCCTGGGCTCCGAGATCATCACCACCCAGACATTCGAGCTGGGTACGGGCCTTGCTTTTGAAACCACTTCACGCCTGGTTGACCCCCCGCCGGGGCTGGTGGGGTCGCTGTTCTCATACGTGTTTTTCTCCGGCGTCCGCGACGAGATCGATGTCGAGCTGCTTAGCAACCAGGTGCACAGCGGCCAGCACGACCTGCTCACCAACGTTTTTGATAACGACGGCTTCGATACCGGCGGCGACGGCGCGTTCGTCGACCCGGCAGGGCTCGACCTGACCCGGTTCAACACCTACCGCGTCGAATGGCGGTCCGACCGCATCGACTGGTTCGTCAATGGCGTGCTGGTGCGCAGCGAGACCCACACCGTCCCCGACGCGGCGACGACCATCCGCCTCAACTTCTGGGCCCCCGGTGAAGATTTTTCCGCTGCCTACAGCGAGCAGCTTCAGCCCGCTGCGTTCTCGTGGCAGAACCAGACGTACTACTACGAAGTGGATCGCGTGCTGATCGAGCGGCTGAGCGTGCCCGAGCCGGCCATGGCTGCTCTGCTGCTGACCGTTGCGCCGCTGCTGATGCGACGCCGTGGCGGTGCTGATGGATGTGCTGATTTTCGTGGATGAGGCGATGGTCATGGGGCGACGAGTCCGACCCTCCAGACGGGCCGACATGCTTTCGGTGGGGATGGGGGCGCTGCTGATGGTGGCGCAGATGGCGATGGCGGATCCGGTTCGCGTCGAGCGCACCGCTGAGGGCGCGCGGCTGCTGGTCAACGGTAAGCCGTTCTACATCCAAGGCGCCGGCGGCAGCGCCTCCAAGGAAAAGCTCGCCCAGGCGGGCGGCAACGCCTTCCGCACCTGGGGCGTCGGCGACGACACGCAGGCGACGCTCGATGAAGCGCAGCGTCTGGGCCTGAAGGTGCTGCTGGGCATCTGGCTGGGGCACGAGCGGCACGGCTTCGACTACAACGACCCTCAGCAGGTGCGCCAGCAGTTCGAGGCCGCCCGCGCCGCGGTCCTGCGCTACAAGGATCACCCGGCTCTACTGGCCTGGGGCGTGGGCAACGAGATGGAAGGGTTCGGCCAGGGAGACAACCCCAAGATCTGGGCCGCGGTCAACGACATCGCGAAGATGATCCACGAGCTGGACCCCCACCACCCCACGGTGAGCACCGTCGCGGAGGTCGGCGGCCAGCGGGTCAAGGCGCTGCACGAATGGTGCCCGGACATCGACATCGTGGGGATCAACAGCTACGGCGGCGTGCGATCGCTGCCACAGCGCTACCGCGCCGCGGGAGGAACCAAGCCCTACGTGGTCACCGAGTACGGCCCGCCGGGCACGTGGGAAGTCGGCCGCAACGCCTGGGGCGTGCCTGAAGAATTGACCAGCACGCAAAAAGCGGAGATCTACAGCGCCGCTTACCAGGCCCTGGCCGCGGACCCCTTGTGCCTGGGCTCGTTCGCATTCACCTGGGGCTCCAAACAGGAAGCGACCGCCACGTGGTTCAGCCTCTTCCTGCCCGACGGCGTCAAGCTGGCCGGCGTCGATGCATTGACCGCGTGCTGGACGGGCCGTCCGCCTGACAACCTCTGCCCGGTGATCCGCCGTTTTGAGCTTGTCGGCGATCCGATCGTCGAGCCCGGCGCGGCTGTCAAGGTCGCGCTCGACGCGGCTGACCCGGAAGGCGCGCCGCTCCGCGTCGAGTGGGTTTTATACCGGGAAATGGAAGAGTTCGAGACCGGCGGCGACGATCGCCCCACCCCGCCGACGTTCCCCGAAGCCATCGTCTCCGGCGACCAGCGGGGCGCGGAATTGCGGATGCCCGCCCAGCCCGGCCATTACCGCCTGTTCGCGTACGCTTATGATGACAAAGACGGCGGTGCTGCCGCCAACCTGCCGCTCAAGGTGGACAGCCAAGCTCCCAAAGTCCGCGGCAAGCCCGCCCATCTGCCGCTGGCCATTTACAGCGACGATGCACCCGGCGCGGCCTACATCCCTTCCGGCTACATGGGTGACATCAACGCCATCCACCTGGATGACAAGTGTGCCGACTCCCCCTGGAAGGGGCCGACCTGTCTCAAGATCAACTTCGCCCACAGCGGCGGCTGGGGCGGCGTCGTCTGGCAGGACCCGCCCAACGATTGGGGGCAGCAGCCCGGCGGCTACGATCTCACCGGCGCTCAAACCCTCCGCTTTTACGCCCGTGGCGAGCGTGGCGGTGAAAAAGTCAAATTCGGATTCGGCCTCCTCGGCCGTGACACGCCCTTCTTCGATACCGGCAAAAGCGAAATCGAGGTCACCCTCTCCTCCGATTGGACCGAGTACCAAATCGACCTGAAAGGCAAAAACCTCGAACGCATCAAGTCCGGTTTTTACTGGGTGCTCGGCGGACAGGGCCAGCCCGTCACGTTCTTCCTCGACGAAGTGCGATACGAATGAAACCCCATCCCTCCTATTCCCTCACGGCAGGAGGGAACAGGGCCTTTTGAGTTCAGCCTTTTGAGTTCAATGCGACGTCAGCGGCTCATCGGGCGATAAGCATCGCCAGCCGTGATGCAATTCTCTCATCGATCAACCCGTGCTGCGCAGCTCACGCGGCGCGCTGGCGGGCCTGGCGTCTCTCGTAGATCGCCTCGATGAGCTTGACGTTGAACGCCGTCAGGTCGTCGGGCCCGCGGCTGGTCACCAGACCCCGGTCCACCACCACCGGCTCGTCGACCCACTGGGCGCCGGCGTTGCGCAGGTCCGTCGCCACCGTGTGGTACGACGTCACCCGCCGACCTTTGACCACCCCCGCGTCGATCAGCGTCCAGGGCCCGTGGCACAGCGAGCCCACCGGCTTGCCCTGCTCGAAGAAGGCGCGGACAAAACGCTGCACCGCCGGGTTCCTGCGGAGCTTGTCGGGGCTCATCAACCCGCCGGGCAGGAGCAGCGCGTCGTAATCGCTCGCCTCAGCCTGATCCACCGGCACGTCCACCTCGAACTCGTCGCCCCACTGCGTGAATTGCCAGCCCCGCACGCGATCGGGATTGGGCGAAATCAGCACCGTCTGGGCGCCGGCATTCTCCAGCGCCTCGCGTGGAGAGGTCATCTCGATCTGCTCAAACCCGTCGGCCACCAAAATGGCCACCTTGCACCCGCTCAGTGCGCTGGTCATGATGCGTCGCCTCCCGCTGCCTGGCAGCATTGGCTGGGGAAGATCGTCGGAATCACCCATCATCAGGCGGGCCTGCCGCCGCAGCCGCGGTCCAAGCCTCGTCACGCCCAGACCGCAGCCGGGCTTGCCAAGCCCGTTTCCTCCTCGCTTCTTTTCAAGACCTTAGCGCGAAGCCGCCCCTGGGCCGAGCCGGCGTGTGGAAAATCGGGAGCCTCCCTAAGAGCCACCCGGCTCCGTGCCCAGAGCCGGAGGGTGACAGAGCCGCATTCCCTGCTACGATGAGCAGCCGTGACGGCCGTGAGCCGGCGCCCCGCCCCGCGAGCGCGCCCCGCGGCCTCCTTGCAGGAGCTTAACGACATGCCCATTCCCATCACCATGCCCCGGCTTTCGGACACGATGGAAGAAGGCACGCTGGTCAAGTGGCGCGTCAAGGTCGGCGACCGCGTCTCGCCCGGCGACCACCTGGCCGACGTGGAAACCGACAAGGCCACCATGGAGCTGCAAGCCTTCGACGAAGGCGTCGTCGCCCGCCTGGACGTGGAGGAAGGCCAGACCGTGCCCGTAGGCAAGCCGATCCTGGTGCTGGCGGAGGAAGGCGAGTCCGTCGAAGAGGCCGCGAAGGCCGCAGCGCCCGAGGCGGAGCCCAAGCCCACCAAGAAGGCGGAGAAGGAA
>DASVCG010000397.1:0-4695 GCA_036381755.1 Phycisphaeraceae bacterium
CCGCCGAGGGCTCGGGCATGCCCAACCCCTACCGCGACCCGACCAGGACCAGCTACAAAGGCGTGTGCCACAAGGCCTTGCCGGAGGGGGGCCACTGCCGGCCGGGCGAGATCCTCTTGGGCACCGACAGCCACACCTGCACCGCTGGGGCCTTCGGCCAGTTCGCCACCGGCGTGGGCAACACCGACGCGGCCTTCGTGCTGGGCACGGGCAAGACCTGGCTGAAGGTGCCGCCCACGATGAAGTTCGCCTTCCACGGCCAGATCCCGCCGTATCTAACCGCCAAGGACCTGATCCTGGCGGTCATCGGCCGTATCGGCTTCGCCGGCGCGACCTACAAGGCCATGTACTTCACCGGCGAGGGCATCGCCAGCCTCTCGCTGGAGGACCGCATGACGCTGACCAACATGGCCATCGAGGCCGGCGGCAAAAACGGCATCTGCGACGTGGACGAAAAGACCCTGGCCTACGTCCGCGCCCGCTCCAACCGCCCCGACTGGACCGTCTTCGAGGAGGACGCGGACGCCCAGTATTGCTATGAGGCCGAGTGGGACCTGGCTGAGCTGGAGCCGCTGGTCGCCCGGCCCCACGCGCCCGACAACACCGCCCCCGCTCGCCAGTGCAGCGACGTCAAGCTCGACCGCGCCTACATCGGCTCGTGCACCGGCGGCAAGATCACCGACATGATCTTCGCCGCCAACATCCTCGCCGGTCAGCAGGTGAAAATCCCCACCTTCGTCGTGCCCGGCTCCACCGAGGTGCACGCGGACATGCAGCGGCTCAACCTCCAGGGCCAGCCCAAAGCGCCCGGCGAGAAAAGCATCCAGGAGGTCCTGGAGGACGCCGGCTGCCTCATCGGCCCCGCGAGCTGCGCCGCGTGCCTGGGCGGGCCGAGGGACACCTTCGGCCGGCTCAACGAGCCGATCAACTGCATCAGCACGACCAACCGCAACTTCCCCGGCCGCATGGGCCACAAGGACGCCGGCGTCTTCCTGGCCAGCCCGCTCACCGTCGCCGCCAGCGCCCTGACCGGCCGCGTGACCGACCCGCGCGAGTTCGTCAGCGAACCCATCGCCACCGGCAGCGCAGGCGCAATCTAAGATAGACGGCAGCGGGTAGACCGTAGGTGGCAGGCGCAGACAAGGTGTCTCTGTGGTTGGTCTGCGCCTACCCCCTGCCGCCTGCCCCTACCCTCTATATGGGTCTCCACGACCAGCAGCGCACCTTCCAGCCGGCGCTTTCAACCGCCAGCGCCCCGGCGAATGCCGGCGCCGGCTCAAACAGCCGCAGCGTCCAGCGGCGCAATTCCCCTTCCTGGCCCGATTGGACGAGCGCCGGCTCTGTGGTGGGCGTCAGCGGCACCTCGAAGCTGCTCAGGGGGATGCTCAGCCCCCCGCCGCGGGCCTTGATGCAGGCTTCCTTTTGGGTCCAGACGCGAAAGAACGCCTGCGGGCGTTCCCGGAGGGGTAGCGCCGCCAGGTGGGCCACTTCGCGGGGGGTGAAGAATCGCTCCGCGAGGCGTTGAGTGGGGCGATGGGGGTCGATCGCCTCGATATCCACCCCCACCTCGCGCCCCCACGCCACCGCCACGACCGCCAGGCCCTGCGAATCCGAGAGGTTGAACCGCAGATCATCGCCCCCCTGCTGGCCCGCCAGGCGGGGCTTGCCCTGCGGGCCATAGTCGAATCGCACGGATTGCGGCGGGCGACCCAAGTACGCCCCCAGGATCGTCCGCAGCACGCCGCGCTTCACCGCGAACCGCTCGCGGTGGCGCTGCAAGCGGTATCGCTGCATCCTCACCATCTCATTGACTGACAGCAGCCGGCACAGCCCGTCGCGCGTCGCGTCATCCTGATCCAGCACGATCCGCCACAGGTGCACCTCGTCCCGCTGCATCGCCAACTGCGGGGGCGGGTCGAGCCAAGCGTCGAACCAGGATAGGGGCGAGTCAGCCATTCCAATCCCAGGGAAAAGCTCAAAAAAACAAGCATACGGCCGGCCGGCTGGATCAGCCACCGCCAAGCGCGCCGCTGCATCGCCCCCAGCCGCGCCGCTGCATCGCTCCCGTTGTGTCGCCTTTTAGCGGGGCCGGTCGAAGGTTTTGCGAAGCGTGTGGATGTGCCGAATCATCTGGTCCAGCGCCTGGCACAGGTCGGCCAGCTCCTGGCGGAAGCTCTGATCCTGCCGAATCGCCTCATCGCTGGGCTCGCCCGTGAGCTGGCTTTGCTCCAGGCTCCTGCACAGGGCCTGGCAGTGGTCGTGGGCCACGTGCAAAAGGGACTGAAACTCCATCAGTCGGCTGTAAAGCCCCGCCCGGGTGTCTTCGATGAAGTCCATAAAAAAGAATAGGCCGCTGGGGCCCAGCGGTCGGCCCCGCGGATGATAAACCCTCCCCGCGGGGGAAGAACCTTTCGGCCCGATGGACAGGCGGGGGCAGGCGGGCGGCCCCCCATCTTCGCAGGGCCGCTGGGAGAGGCCCCCGTTTGCTGTCGGCCGTGGCTGCGGTACAATAGCCGGCCTATGGAGCCTGCCCGTTTCTCCAGCACGATTGCGGCGATCATCCTGATTATTCGCGCTACCTGCGCGTAGGGCAGGGGATCGTTCTGCATGAGTCGCCACGAGCCCTGCCCACGCTGGCAGGGCTTTTTCTTTTGGGATTCTTCTGGGAATTTTTTGGAATTTTTTGGAACCGGTCAGGCCATGGAAGAACCAACGCAGCCGATGCGATTCAAGCACGGGAGTCCGCATCATGAGCAACGCTGACCCTCAGCGGGTGGAGATCTACGACACCACGCTCCGCGACGGCACGCAGGGCATGGGCGTGGCGCTGAGCCTCGTGGACAAGCTCAAGATCGCCCAGGCGCTGGACGAGCTGGGCGTGGACTACATCGAGGGCGGCTACCCGCTGAGCAACCCCAAGGACGCCGCGTTCTTCCGCGAAGCCCGCAAGATCCGCTTCGCGCACGCCAAGGTCTGCGCCTTCGGGATGACCCGCAGGCGCAACGTCAAGCCCGAGGATGATGCGGGCATGCAGGCGCTCGTGGAGGCCCAGGCGCCGGTGATCACCATCGTGGGCAAAACCTGGGACCTGCACGTGGACCAGGTGTTGCGCGTCAGCCGCGAGGAGAACCTGGCGATGATCCGCGAGTCGGTGGCCTTCTGCCGCGAGCACAACCCCGCCGGCTCGACCGTGTTCTACGACGCGGAGCACTTCTTCGACGGCTACCGCGCCAACCCGGAATATGCGCTCCAGACGCTGCGCGCCGCGATCGAGGGCGGCGCCCAGCGGCTGATCCTGTGCGACACCAACGGTGGCTCGCTGCCGTCATGGGTCCACCAGGCCGTCACCCAGGTGCGCCAGGCGCTGGGCGACCGCGTGCCGCTTGGCATCCACACCCACAACGACTCGGGCCTGGCGGTGGCCAACTCGCTGGCCGCGGTGCAGGCCGGGGCGGTGCAGGTCCAGGGCACGATCAACGGCATCGGCGAGCGATGCGGCAACGTCGACCTGACCACCGTCATCGCCAACCTCCGCCTCAAGCTCAACCGCCCCTGCCTCCGCGAGGGCTCGCTCCGCAAGCTCACCGAGGTCTCCCGGCTGGTCTACGACCTGGCGAACCTGAACCTGGTTCCTAATCAGCCCTTCGTGGGCGCCGCGGCCTTCGCCCACAAGGGCGGGATGCACGTGCACGCGGTGCAGCGCATCGCGCACAGCTACGAGCACGTCGACCCCGCTGCGGTGGGCAACGAGCGCCGAATCCTCGTCAGCGAGCTGTCCGGCGCCAGCAATGTCGCTGCGGCGCTGGGCGACAAGTTCCGCATCGAGGATGACCGCTCACTTCAACGTGCTGTGCTTCAGCGCGTCCAGGACCTGGAGCACCAGGGCTACCAGTTCGAGGCCGCCCAGGCCAGCTTCGAGCTGCTGGTGTACGAAGCGATGGGGCGTCGGCCGGCGTTCTGGGAGCTGGACCACTACCGCTGCGTGATCTACAAGCACAACGGCAACCCCTCCAGCACCGAGGCGATCGTGAAGCTCCGCGTCAACGGCTTAGTGGAGCACCGCGTCGCGGAGGGCGACGGGCCCGTCAACGCCCTGGACGCGGCGCTGCGGCGGGCGCTGGAGGACCATTACCCCCAGATCAACAACGTGCACCTGACCGACTACAAGGTGCGCGTGGTGAACCCCACCGCTGAATCCGCGGCGAAGGTGCGCGTCGTGGTGGAGTTCACCGCCCGCGACCCGGCCCGCGACACCACGCGGCACTTCACCACCGTGGGCGTCAACGAGAACATCATCGACGCCAGTTGGCAGGCGATCTCCGACGCGTTCCAGTATCACCTGATCGAAACCGCCACCGCCCCCCTGGCCGCCCCCGCAGCCCATGCCGCTGGCGATTCATGATGGGTGATGAAGAATGGGCGATTCAGGGTTGACGATCAGGGATTAAGGATTCCCGATCCTGCTCTCTGCCCCCTACCCTCTACCCTCTATTTTTCAGTATTTCGCGTGGTCGGCGCTGTTGTTGGCGCGGAAGTGGCCGGTGGTTGAATCGTAGTACCAGTCGCTCTCGCCGATCTCGCCGTTGCCCACCAAGTTGCCGGAGGTAAAGGGGTTGACGGGGACGGAGACCAGGTAGGGCCCCAGGTCGTAGCCCGTGGTGCCGCGGGGCGCGGTCTGGCCGAAGCGGTTGCTGG
>DASVCG010000398.1:0-11774 GCA_036381755.1 Phycisphaeraceae bacterium
TGGGCAGGCGCATCGCGTCGCCGGCCTGATAGCAAAGCGCCGCCCTCTTGGCCGGGGCGGCTTTGCCCCGCTTGGCCTGGGCGATGCGCAGCATGTCGAAGGTGAAATCCACGCCGACGACGCGCTTCACCCCCGCCTGGCCGAAAGCCATCGCCAGGTCGCCCGTGCCGCAGGCCACGTCGAGCACCACGTCCTTCGGCCGGGGCTGAGCCAACCGCACCGCTGCCCGCCGCCAGGCGCGGTCGCGCCCCAGCGAGTGGAGCCGGTTGTTCAGGTCGTAGCAGGGCGCGATGGCCGCGAACATCCGCTCCACACGGCGGGCCTTGTCCGCCACCGCGTGCGGATTCGTCAAATCCTCCTGCGTCCAGAGAGGCTCAGGCGAGGCATCGGATGCAGGCAAGCCATCAGCTCCATCAAACCCGGATCACACACCACCCCTCGCGACGCCTCCGCAGCGCCCGCTAACGGACACCATCCTATAAAAATAGGAGGCAGACGGCAGGGGGCAGGGAGCAGGAAGATAGACGGCAGCGGGCAGGCGGTAGACGGCAGGCGCAGAAGAAAAGGCCAACCACAGAGGCACAGAGACACAGAGAAAGACAAGGGGGGTCAGGAGTTGGCAATCATCCCTGCCGTCTGCCCCTGCCCTCTACCCCCTATCCTCCTAGCAGGTCCAGCCATGCCTCCGGCAGCACCTCCAGCCAGTACCGCCCATGCACGCGGCGGACGTACACCCGACAGCCGAACACCTCGCTGAGCCGCTCGGGCGTGATGATCCGCTGAGGCGGGCCCGAAGCGATGAACCGCCCCGCCTTCATCAGCATCACCTGCGCGGTGCGAGGCGAAAGCTCCTCTACATGATGCGTGATCATCAGCACCGCGGGCGGGTCCGCCTGCGCCAAAATCTGCTCGATGGTCGCCAGCACGCGCTCACGCCCCGGAATGTCCAGCCCCGCGGTGGGCTCATCCAGAATCAGCAGCTCCGGGCGGTGCACCAGCGCCCGGGCGATCAGGGCTCGCCGCTGCTGGCCCGTGGACAGCAGCCCGAAACGCAAATCCTTGTGACGCTCCAGGCCCACCACGTCCAGCAGGTGGCGGGCGTGCTCGATCTGCCCCGGCGTGGGCCGGTCGTAAAGCCCCACGGTCGCGAAGTAGCCGGTGACCACCGCCTCGGTCGCGGTCAGGTCAGCATCCACCACCGAGCCGGGCGTGTGATAGCCCCCCGCGTCCGTCGTGGGGTTGACGATGCCGATGCGCCGCCGCAGGGCGCGCACGTCCGTGCGACCCATCGTCTGGCCCAGCACGCGCAGCGAGCCGCCCGTGAGAAACACCTGCCCCAGCAGCGTGCGTGCGAAGGTCGTCTTGCCACAGCCGTTGGGCCCCAGGATCGCGGCGCACGTGCCGCGCGCCACCTGGCAGCTCACGCCGTCGAGGATCGCGGTGCCCCCGCGCACCACCCGCACGCTGTGGGCCTCGATCGCAAGCGATCCGTCCAGCCGATCAGACATAGGGCTAACATAGTACCCTGATCCTGAAGGGAGATGCTTCATGCCTCACCGCACCGCACAACGCTACCTCCTGGAGCTGACCGGCCTGCCCACCGCAGCGGGCCGCGAACACCGCGTGATCGACTGGGTTGAACGCTGGGCGCGTCGCCGCCAGCACGTCCGGTTCACGCGCGACCGCTTCGGCAACCTCATGCTCGCTCATGCCAACGCCCGGTCGCGACGCCCGATCATCCTGGCGGCGCACATGGACCACCCCGCCTTCGTCGTCGCCCAGGTGCAAAGCCCGCGCTTGATCGAGGCGGAGTTCCGCGGCGGCGTGGCGGATCGATTCTTCAAACCCCGCACGCCCGTCACGCTGCACCGCGACGACGCCGACGCGGTGCCCGGCAGGATCGTGCGCGTCAAGCGTGGCGTCGCAGCAGGCACCGAGCAAGCCCGCCACCAGAAAGACAAGCGCGTCGTGATCGAGCTGGACCAGCCAGCCAAGGCGCAGACGGGCGACGTGATCACCTGGGGCCTGCCCCAGCCTCGCATCCGAAGCGGCCGACTCCACGCGCCAGCATGCGACGACCTGGCGGGCGTGGCTGCTGCGATCGCTGCGTTCGAGCAACTGCTCCGCCCTGTTCGCTCTAGCCGCGCCCGCACCGCCTCGCCGCCTGATGTGCGCGTCCTGCTGACGCGTGCCGAGGAGGTGGGCTTCATCGGCGCCATCGCCGCCTGCCGCAGTGGCTTCATCCCGACCGGCACGCGCCTCATCGCGCTGGAAAACTCCAAGAGCTTCGCCGAGTCGCCCATCGGCAGCGGGCCCATCGTTCGCGTGGGCGACCGCACCAGCACCTTCGACCCCGACCTGACCTACCGCGTCGGCCGAATCGCCCAGGCCCTCGCTGAAAAAGACCCTTCCTTCAAGTGGCAGCGCCGGCTCATGCCCGGCGGCACCTGCGAGGCCACCGCGTACCAGGCGCTGGGCTACACCGCCACCTGCTTATGCCTGCCCCTGGGCAACTACCACAACATGAACGAGCAGACCGGGCGGATCGATTCGGAGATCATCAGCCTCGCGGACTACCACGGCCTGGTGCGGCTGCTGGTGGAGGTGGGCCGGTCGCTGGACGATCCATCAGCAGCGCCGCAACTTCGCCGCCGCATGGATGAACTGTTCCAAACCCGCCGATCGCTGCTGCGATAAAACAACAAAACAAACCGCCCCGCCCGATCAAGCAATCGCGCAGCACAGCTCAAGGCGAAGCGTCGATCTGCTGCTGGAGCCGAGTCAGTGCAGCGGTGATGGCGTCGGGGTCGAAGCCGCGGCGGGCCAGCAGGCCGTAGAGGCGTCGCTTGCGGGTGGGCGGGTCGAGCCGGCTCATCTGCCTCAGCCGCCTGCGTGCCAGGTCAACCGCCTGCTCGACCGAGTCTACCCCGCCAAGCTCCTCGCTGATCAGGCGGTCGATGATGTCGCGATCTAACCCCTTTTGCATCAGCTTTTGACGAAGCAGGAAGGGCCCCGCGGGCTTGCGCGCGAGGGTGTCGCGGATCACCGCTCTGGCGTAGGCCTCGTCGTCGAGGTAGCCCAGTTGCGTCAGGCGATCGAGCACGCGCTGGCGCACCGGCTCGTCGTAGCCCAGGTCGCGCAGCTTGCGGTCGAGCGTGCGCCGGCTCATCGCCCGCGCCGCCAGGCGGTTCATCGCGCGCTTCAGGGCTTTATCGAACGCCGCGGCCTGATCCGCCTGCTGCGCCAGGGATTCATCCCACGCCTGGCCGACTTGCAGGCCCAGCTCCGCGACGCGGGCGGACGAAAGCACGACCACCGCCTTGCCGTCAACGCGCACGCTGATGCGGTCGGGGTTGTTCGGCCGGGGCACGATTGCCGTGATGCGCCGCTGCGCCGCCATGAGCCATCATCGTAGGCTCAGCAGCCCCACCACGTCGAGAGGCGGGGGGCAAATCCCCTCTTGGCGCTCCTGGCATCTTGTCGATTTGTCTGCGCTTGGCCGTCTGCTAAATCAAGCAACTGGAATCAAGCCGCGTCGCGTTGCTTGGTGTTCTGGCGGCGGCGTCGGCCGACGGTGCGCTGGTCCTGGGCCATCCGCCGCTCGGGGCTGGCGTTGATGGCCTCGACCAGCTCCGCGGGGCTGCTCGCCCACAGGTCGGCGCCGATCTCTTCCGCCAGGCCGTCCGCACGGTTGAACACGCCCCCGCCGACGATGATCTGGAGCTTGGGGCACACGCCGATGTCGTGCAGGCGGTCGATGAGCAGCCGCGTGTAGGGCACGGTCTGGGGCACCGCACCGAAGACCACAAGCTTGTCCGCCTGGAGCAGGCCGATCTGCTCGACGATCTCATCGTTGGCCACGCCCCCGCCGGGGAAGTAGACCGTGTAGCCGTCGGCTTCGAGCAGGTCCGCCGCCATCTGCGCCGCAACCTCCTCGGACTGCTCCGCCCCGCACACCAGCAGCACGGTGACGCCCCGGCGATCCCGCTGCCCCAGCCGCAATTGCATCTGGTCCACCATCTGCCGCAGGATGCGGATCGCGTACTGGTAGGCCAGGTCGCTGAGCTGATCGTGGCGATGAAGGTTCTGGACCTGCTGGAGCGTGGGCCAAAACAGTTGATGGAGGATCTTGGTAGCGGAGCAATCCGCTTCAAGCAGCTCATCCACCACCCGACGGGCCTCGCAGCGGTCTCCGCTGATGAGGCTGTTGAAGAAGCGTTCCAGGACGGCGTTGCGTCGGCTCGACATGGGCCAATATCTCCAGACAAGGTCTACCTCGGCCTGCGGGGGCTTCCTGCCTCAACCGCAGCCGGACGACGCCCAACGGCCTGGTTCTTCCTGTTCAGGCTCCCGGGGTCCACACCCGGGCCGGCGGGTCGTCTGGGCGACTAGGGGATTCATCGGGTTACAGCCCTCAAAGCTTGACTTGTCGTTACAGATCCACCCGATGAGTCCGAGAAGGAACCGCCAATGGCCCCCCCGACGCACCCAGGCCAGGCGACGCATCCGCTGCGAAGCGCCCGATAACCTTCCAGCCGCGCCCTGGACATCGGCTGTGACGCGCCACCCGCCATCAGCAAGCGGACAATACGCCCCCGCCCCCGTCAAGCCAGGCAGGAAAATAATTGCCGCTTTCTTGGGCCCGCCGTGTGCAAGACCCGCAAGACCCGCACGTCTATCCTGTTAAGGTATTGACGTGCATAACGGTTATACGGATCGGCTGGAGATCGACATGAACCGGTCAAACATCGCAACCCCGCGGGCACGGGCGGGCCTGCCGATGCGAGTGGCCCGCTGGCTGGCGGGGCTGACCGCGGCCCTGGCCCTGACCCTGGCGACCGTGACGGGCTGCCAGGTCAACCCCGCTACGGGCCAGCAGCAGTTCAACGTGCTCAGCGAAGCGGAGGAAGTCCGCATCGGCGAGCAGGCGGTGCCCGAATTCCTCGCCCAATACGGCGGCGAGCTGCCCTCGCCCGAAGTCGTCAACCACGTCCGCGAATTGGGCCACAAGCTGGCCCGCGCCAGCGAACGGCCCGACCTGCCCTGGGAGTTCCACGTGGTCGATTCAGACGTGGTCAACGCCTTCGCCCTGCCCGGCGGCAAGGTGTTCGTCACCCGCGGCATGCTCGAGCAACTGGAAAACGAGGCCCAACTCGCCGCGGTGCTGGGACACGAGATCGGCCACGTCACCGCTCAGCACGTCGGCCAGCAGATGTCACGCCAGATCGGCCTCGAAGCCGGGCTCGCCGCCATCGGCCTGGCGGTGGGACAATCCGAAAGCCAGTGGCTCCAGGTGCTCGGCGTGGGCGCGGAGGTCGGCGGGGGGCTCTACCTGCTCCAGTTCAGCCGACAGCAGGAGCTGGAAGCCGACCAGCTCGGCATGCGCTACATGACCCGCGTGAACTACAACCCCGTCGGTGCGCTTCAATTGCTGCAGATCCTCAAACGCGAGTCGCAAGGCGAGCCGCTGGAGTTCCTCTCCACGCACCCCCTGCCCCAGACGCGCATCGACGCAGTGGAGGGCCGGATCCGGGAGGACTACCCCGACTACGACCGACCGCAGCGCTACCGCTTCGCCCGCGACCGCTACCAGACCCAGATGCTCCAGCCGCTGCGCGAGCTTCCGCCGCCCGCTCACAGGCCCCAGCAAGCCCGGTGACACGAAATCGACACCCACACCCCGGATTCGCGTTGCGTGATCCGCGACTGGCGCTCGGCTGACTACCCCCTACCGTCTGCCCCCTGCCGCCTACCCCCTAGCTCTACAATAGCCTCCCGGCAAGCGAGTCGAAGGGGGTTTCATGCGCGACGTGGCCGAGGTGATCCAGGCGTTGAAGCGATCCTCGTTCCGCGCCTCTTTCCATCTGGGGCCCGCGGAGGCCCGCTATTTACAGGCCAAGGGGATGGAAGCGGTGCTGGACCACGCCCGCCGATTCGTGGAGGAGCGGTTAGCCCCAGCCAACCCCGCCCGCGACGGCAGACAGACGCCCAAGCAAGGCCACCCCGCCTTCATCGCCCAGCACGCCACCGCCACCTGCTGCCGATCCTGCCTGCGCAAGTGGCACCAGATCCCCAAACATCAGCCGCTAAGCCCGCAAGAAATCGACTACATCGTTGTGGTGATCGCGGCCTGGCTGCGGATGCACGCCCCGCCCGCCGCTGCGGATAGCACGGATGGGCCAACAACCCCCGCCCTGCCGCTTTGGAACCACCCGGACGCTCCCCCGCCCCCTGCTGCAAGCCCACGCAGCGTCAGGCCCGATCAACCCTGACCGGCTAAACTTTTCAGGACATGGCCCACGCCCACTCGTCCAAGCAGCCCGGCACGCCGCGGTTCACCGATCAGGCCATCCGCATCGTCGCGGAGAACAAGATCCGCGAAGCGATGAAAGCAGGCGCGTTCGACCGCCTGCCCGGCACGGGCAAGCCCATCGCTGACCTGGACGAGCCGTTCGACCCGATGTGGTGGGTCAAACGGTGGCTCCAGCGCGAACGCTTCATCAACCCCCCATCAGAAGAATCAGAACCGGCCCCGCCACAGTCTGCCCACTAAGCCCCCCGACCCCCGGCCCCCGGAAGTTTCCCCCGGAAGTTTCTCCCGAACCTTCGAAAGTCTCCATCTGCTGGCACGCGATCAGCCCTTTGCTGCACGCACGCGTAGCAAGGCATGCTCTCCGCCCGCCCTCTTTAGGCGGCCTAAGATGAATCAGGACCAGCAGGGATCGCCTCCTGCGGCCCCGCTACTTAGCCCGTCCAGACAAGGAGGCAGACGATGATCGCTCGACGAGATGCCCCCCAACCGTCCAAACCTGCTGTAAGCCGGCCCAAATCAGCAGCGTCGCTTTTCCTGGCGACCGGAAGGCTCGATCATGGCAACGCGTTCGATGAAGAGGAAGGCCGTAGCGAGTCCACCGCAGCCGCCTCCGAATGCGCATGCACAGGCAGGCCCACCGGCATCAGCAGCCAGGATGTGACCGACGCGCCCGAATCCGGCACACGCCAGGCCAATGAATAGGAGATTCACCACAGAGGCACAGAGACACAGAAAGGACAAGATAGATTGGGGATTGGGGGTTAGAGATCGAAGGTTGAAGATTGGGGGTTGAGAATTAGAAATATTGAGAATTGGGGAGTCCTAACAGCCCGCCCTCAACGGGAGCGAGGCTGAAGCTGCATCAAAAGGTGGGGGCCACATTTATAAGCCCTCTCCCCCACCTGCGGGGGAGAGGGTAGGGTGAGGGGGCCAAGCAAGAGGGTAGCGGGTAGACGGTAGAGGGCTATAGGAATCCCTAATCCCTCTCTTGTTTTTCTCTGCGCCTCTGTGGTCTATCTGCGCCTATCGTCTACCCTCTGCCCCCTATCCCCTATCTCCTCCGCGGCTACTCCTGCTCCTGCGCCGCCACGCTGGTCCAGGGCGGATCAAGCACCGCACGCACGGGCAACAGCACCACGTTGGCGTAAAAGAGCACCGGCTCCGTCACCGCCTGGCCCAGCGAGTTAGCGGTCCAGAACTCCGCCTGCGACCCTTCCAGCGCCCGCGTCAGGCGGTCCTCCACCTCCGCTGGCGCCAGCACGCTGTCCTCCTCGATGCCCTGCTGCACGTGGAAATACGTCGGCCCGTGCGTGATGCGCGCCTCCACCGGCCCGACGATCACCCCCGGCCAGCGCGAACGGTCCATGCCCCGCAGCGAGGGCTCCGCGGTGCGGACCACCGTCACCCGCGTCGGCTGCGTGCTTGCCAACACAACCTCGCTGGAGGGCTGCGTGGATAGCGTCAACTGCGTCGATTGCGTCAATTCCGTCGGCTGTGTGGCTGGGGCAGCGGTCGCGCCCATCAGCGTGCTGGGGTCCGGCTCGAACCGCTCCAGGTCCCGCTCCAGCTCGCGGTAGTTCTGCTCCTCCCCGCCGGTTGTTGCGCAGCCTGTCATCAGCGCCGCCATCAGCACCGCCAGGCCGATGCCTCGCTTCATCGCTGAACCCCTTTCCCGATCGTCCCGGACCACAACAACACCATCTGGGTCAACTATACCGCCCGGGCGGCGCAGCCACCACCGCCCCGCTGAATGAGCAGGCTGATTCATTCAAAAACGGCTCAGAAGAAAGGAGAAAACGAAGCCCGGCCCGCCCGCCAGCCCGGTCCACCAACCCCCGCAGCAGCCCGCACCAGCAAGAAACGGGACCGCGTTACGCCGCGGCGTCCAGCCTGGCGCGTCGCTGTCGGGGCAGCTCGAGCACCGGCGATGCTGACCAGCAGTAGGCCACGGCCCCCTTGAATCGCACCTGGCTTTGGCGAAGGGCGCGGCCCGCCCGCCTGAGGGCCCATCGCATCGGCAAGCGGACCATCAAAGGTCGCCAGGCCCCTTCCGCGATCAGCACCCGCCGATATCGCCGCTGCGCCATCCAGAAACGCGCGTAAGGCATCGCCAGCGAAAAGCAGGTGATCCCCGCTGCGTTGACCGCCCAGTCGCCCACCGAGCAGACGCGCGTCGGCACATGAGCCTGGTGGGCCTCCTCCGCAGCGGCCAGCAGCAGCGCCACCCCCCACGCCAGCGTGCAACGCCCCCCCAGCACCCGCGCCAGCACCACTGCCAGCATGCCATACGCGATAAAATGCCCCACCGGCCGCAGCGCCTGGTCGCTGATCCCCCAGAAATGCGCGCTAAACCCCAGTTGATCCGCAGCCAGAAACAGCGCGCCGTAACCGCCCGCCGCTGCTGCAAGCCACAGCCAGCGGGCCTTGCTCTCCCTTGCCGTTACGCTGAACATCCAAACCCCTCCTAATCGCTGCCTCCCCGATGCTCAGCGGCTTCCAGCAATGGCCATGCCAGCCATGCCGATTGATATAAGCCATTGAACAGACAGGCCCTACCCGATTTTCCATTCAGACCGTCCGGTACAGGACGATGGCGATGGGCAACACCGCCCGCCCCCGCATGCAACACCGCCGCCGGGGCGTGGCGGCATCAAGCATGGCCGCGCCAAGCGCAGCAAAACCCCCGGCCGAGCCCGCATCAGCGGGGCCGACCTTGCGCTCCACGACGCCTTCAAAATCGCTGGATGAGCCGGACCGCCCGGGCTTGATCGCGATCGCTGTACGCCGACCGCGGGCCTCTTATTCCTCGAACTTCTCGATGAGCCAGTGCTCCAGCTCGATGGGCGTCGCCCGGCCGAAGATGGTCACGATCACGCGCACCTTGCCCTGGTCAGGCAGCAGCTCGTCCACCGTGCCTTCCATGTTCTCGAAGGGGCCCTCGCGGATCTTGATGTGGTCGCCCTTCTGGAACTCCATCTTCACCTGCGGCTGCTCTTCCGCGGGCTTGGAGGCCAGGAGCATCTTCTCGATCTCAGGCAGCGACATCGGCGAAGGCCGGCCCGCGGTGCCGATGAAATCGCCCACCCCGGTGGTTTCCTTGATCAGGAAGAACACCCCCTGCGGGATCCGCCCGTCGGGCTCCAGCTTCATCTCCACAAAGACGTAGCCGGGGTATAGCTTCTTCTCGACGATGCGCTGCTTGCCCCCCTTGATGGTCTTTTCCTTCTCGGTGGGCACCAGAATGCGGTTGACCAGGTGCTCGTACCCCTCGATCTTGATCTTGCGCAGAAGGGTCTGGCGGACGCTGTCCTCCTTGTTGGAGGCCACGCGCAGCACAAACCAGTTCATGCCGGGAGTGACCAGCGGCTCCTCCGTGGGGATCTGATCCGTCACCTGCTTCGCCGAGCTGGAGCCTTCGCTCTTGGAGAGCTGTTCATCGGGCATCGCAGTTCCCTTGTCTGATCGGCTCGGGCGCACGGGGGCGGCGGCCTACTGCTGAAGAATGCCGATCTTCAAGAATACAGAACCAAAAACCAAGTCAACGACTGCAAGCAGCGCCGCCAGCAGGAAGGTGCCGCAGATGATCACCCACGTCGAGCCCAGGATCTCCCGGCGAGTGGGCCAGTTGACCTTCTTCATCTCCGCCTCGGTGGCGATCAGAAAATCGACCACCCTCGGCCGGTTCAGAATCCAGAAGATCAGCCCGCCGAAGACCGCGATCACCGCCACGCTCACCCCCGCCTGGTAGTACACCGTGTGCGTGGGGATCACCGCCAACTGCCACCACAGCCAGGCCACGCCCACCAGCACCAGCGTCCCAGCGCCGACCGCGGTGAGCATCCGCGTCCAGTAACCCTGCCCGGGCTTGTATATGGCTAAACCCATCGGTTCACGCATCCCTGCGGGCCGGCTCGACCTTCAAGCCTGCCACGCGATCCAAAACCTTATGCCAGGCCCCTCGCCATTCTCAAATCGCGATCCGCGGCCGGATGCCCAAACCATCAAGCCGCCCGCCCCCGGCCCAGCCCTCTGACGACACGCCCCCTGCGATGGGCCCTCCGGACCAGGCCGCCCGCTTGGGGCCGGCCCGCCCGGCCGCTGCGGCCAACAACACGCCAGGGAGGACTCGAACCCCCAACCTGCGGTTTTGGAGACCGCTGCTCTACCAATTGAGCTACTGGCGTCCAGTCAGGGGTCGGGCGCCGAGAGCCAGTCGCCAGGGGCGTTTCCCCAGCCGATGTCCCCCGACCGCCGACGCCCCGCGATTCACTTCCGCTTGATCTTGTGCAGGGTATGCCTGCGGAGGCGTGGGCTGTACTTCTTCAGCCCCTCCTTGAGCCCCTCGGGCAGACCGCCCCGCACATTGACGGAGGTCCGATAGTTGAGGTCGCCGGTTTCGGTGCACTGAAGCCAGACGTACTCGCGGGCTTCAGCTTTCTTCTTGGCCATGAGTCACCTCGTTTCCAACCGCCTATTTCCGATATCCAAGCGGATTCGGAAAGCCGCCGACCGCGGGGAGCACTTGCGCCATCGCGCCAGCCTCCCCGCGATCGGCAGGTTGGCGGTCGGTCATTACTCCAGGATCTTGGTCACCACGCCGGCACCGACGGTGCGGCCGCCCTCGCGGACAGCGAAGCGCAGGCCCTCTTCCATGGCGATGGGCTTGTCGCCCAGGTCGATCTCCATGGTGATGTTGTCGCCGGGCATGCACATCTCCGCCCCGCCCAGGAGCTTGACCAGGCCGGTGACGTCCGTGGTGCGGAAGTAGAACTGGGGCTTGTAGCCGGTGAAGAACGGCGTGTGCCGGCCGCCCTCCTCCTTGGTCAGCACGTAGACCTCGCCCTGGAACTTGGTGTGGGGCGTGATCGAGCCGGGCTTGGCCAGCACCTGCCCGCGTTCCACGTCCTTCTTCTCGACGCCACGCAGGAGGCACCCGACGTTGTCGCCGGCCTGGCCCTGGTCCAGCGTCTTGTTGAACATCTCCACGCCGGTGACGACCGTCTTCTTGGTCTCCTTGCTCAGACCGACGATCTCGACCTCGTCGCCCACCTTCACCACGCCGCGCTCGATACGCCCGGTGGCGACGGTGCCGCGGCCCTTGATCGAGAAGATGTCCTCGATCGACATCAGGAACGGCTTGTCGATCTCGCGAACCGGCTCGGGGATCCAGGTGTCCAGAGCCTCCATCAGCTCAGCGATGCACTTGGTCTTCTCCGGATCCTTGGGGTTCTGCAGAGCCGGGAAGGCCGCGCCCTTGATGATGGGCGTGTCCTCCTCGAAGCCGTACTTGCTCAGCAGCTCCTGGACCTCCAGCTCGACCAGGTCCAGCAGCTCCGGGTCGTCGACCAGGTCCACCTTGTTGAGGAACACCACCAGCTTGGGCACGTTCACCTGGCGGGCCAGGAGCACGTGCTCGCGGGTCTGGGGCATCGGGCCGTCCGCCGCCGAGACCACCAGGATC
>DASVCG010000399.1:0-2042 GCA_036381755.1 Phycisphaeraceae bacterium
CGCGGTGGTGGCCCTTCTGGCGCTGCCGTTCGGCATCATGTTCGCGATGAAGATCTGGCCTCACACGCCGCTGGGTCGGGCGCTGATCCTGCGGTCGCCGGGCCAGGCCGAGGAGGAGGGTTCGGAGGATCAGGAGGAGGACCAGGAGCAGCCGCCCACGCCCGGCACGACACCCCAGCAGGGGCCCAAGCCGCGCGTCGGGGCTGAGGGCCAGGCAATCACAAGCCTGCGGCCGGTGGGCACTTGCCTCATCGATGGCAGGCGGGAGGAGTGCCTGGCGGTGGGCGGGGCGATTGACCCCGGCGCCCGCGTGCAGGTGGTGGCGGTCGACGGCATGCACATCCGCGTCAAGGCGGTGGAGCCCCGCTAGGCCCCGGCCGCTTCATCAGCCGTCATCCAGAAGTGCCGGCCCCCGCTGACGCGGCGCGGTCCAGGTCCAACTGGGCGTCAATCCGGCGGACGGCGCAGCAAAAAGCCTGGATGAGCCGCCGATCCTTGACGCCCCGCGCGGATTCCACCCCGCTGGAGACATCCACCCCATACGGCCGCACGGTGGCGATCGCCTGGATGACGTTATCGGGCCTCAGGCCGCCGGCGAGGACAATCGGCGGCAGGGGGGCGGGTGACCGCACAGCCGCTTCCGCCGACGGAGCGCTGCCGCGTTGAAGAAGTTGAATCAGTTGGGCCAGTTGGTTCCAGTCCAACTGCCGGCCTGAGCCGCCGGTGAGCTTCTCGCCCGGCGTCGGGGGGGCATCCAGCAGCAGCCCCGCCAGGTTCGCACAGGATCGCCAGCGGTCGATCGCCGCCCGGATCGGCTCGGGCCCATCAAACGGCAGGGCCTTGATGACCCGCAAGGGCGCCAGCTCCGCGGCCAGTTCGGGCGGCTCATTGCCGTGAAGCTGCACCGTGCGCAACCGCAAGGCGTTGGCTGCCTGGAGGATGCGGTCAGCGGGCTCGTCGCGGAACAGGCCCACCGGCTCCACCCACGGCGGCAGCGCCGCCACGATGTGCCGGGCCTCCTCCAGCGTGATCTGCCGGGGCGAGCCGGGCACGAAGACCAGCCCGACCGCGTCAGCGCCGGCCTCAGCCGCAACAAACGCGGTCGCAGCGTCTCGGATGCCGCAGATCTTGATGCGCGTGCGGGGCAAGCCTATCCCTCTTCCCTTCTTACGTGGGAATATGCCAACCTTCACGCCGATGAACGGGGCCGAACCGGCGGACTCCCCCCACGACGAAGCGCCAGCGGCGCAACGCAACATAGCCGTCTGGCCCGCTGGGAGGCGGCTTTCAGGGGCTGGTGGTCTGCTGAGGCGGGGGCGTGGCCGACTCCTGGAGCGCAGGATCGCTCACTTCCTCGGGGCTTCGGCCCTGCTCGATGGCCAGGATCTTGTTGACCCGCCGGGCGTGCCGGCCGCCTTCAAACTCGGTGCGCAGCCACGTCTGGATGATCCGCTCGATGACGCGCATGCCCAGCAGGTCCGCGGCCAGGCACAGGACGTTGGCGTCGTTATGTCGGCGGGCCAGCTCCGCACTGATCTCGTCGTGCACCAGCGCCGCACGGACGTTGGGGACCTTGTTGGCGGCGATGGACATGCCGATGCCCGTGCCGCAGACCAGGATGCCGAAATCCGCCTCGCCGCGCGACACCGCTGAGGCCACCGGGTAGGCCACGTCGGGGTAGTCGCAGGTCCGGCCCGTGCATTGGCTTGGGCCCATCTCAATCACGTGGCAGCCTTGCTGCTGAAGCAGCAGGGTGATGTGCTTGAGCATGTCCGTGCCGCGGTGATCAGCACCGATGGCTGCTTTCATGGCTGCTGCTCCTTAAGTCGCTGGGCCAGGCGTCGGCGGAGAAGCTCAGCGACCCGCTGGTATGAGGTAGCGCCCGTGCCGATGGGGTCCTCCACGTCGCCGCGGGGGTCGAGGGTGAAGGTCTTGTCCGCGGCCGAGGGCACCATCGCGATGACGGCCTGCCGGTGCGCCTCGGTCATGGTGTAGATGACATCAGCCTCGTGGATCATCTCGGGGGTCAGCTCGCGCGAGCG
>DASVCG010000400.1:0-2057 GCA_036381755.1 Phycisphaeraceae bacterium
GAACACCACGCCGTGGGTCGGGCTTAGCGCCACCGCCAGCATGAACAGGATCATCGCCACCACAACCATCGCCGGCCCGGTGGGCGAGTTGGTCATGAACGCCAGGGCCATGCCCGCCAGGGCTGAAGCAGCGCCGAACGCGCCGGCCAGCGTCAGCATGAGCCAGAAGCGGTTGGTGAGCTGATACGCCGCGGAGGCGGGGGTGATGACCATCGCCACGACGAGGATGACGCCCGTGGTCTTGAGGCCCGCGACCACCGTCGCTGAAAGCAGCCCCATCAGCAGGTAGTGGTACGCCGCCACGGAGATACCCATCGCCGCGGCGACCACCGGGTCGAAGCTCACCAGCTTCAGGCGGTGATAGAGCAGCGCCACGACGCCGACGACCGCGGGGCAGATCACCGCCATCATCCACAGGTCCGCCTCGCCCACCGCGAGGGGATCGCCGAAGAGGAAGCACTTGAGGTCGAAGTGCGTGCCGCGGGGCAGGCCGCTGATGAGGATGATGCCCAGGGCGAACAGGGCTGTAAAGACGATGCCGATGGCCGAATCCTCTTTAGTTCGGCTGAAACGGCTGACGAGGTTGATGAGCACCGCGGTGGTCAGCCCCGCGAACAGCGCGCCCAGCAGCAGGCCGGTCACCTCCGCGCTGCCGCTGAGCATGAAGGCGATCACCACGCCGGGCAGGACCGCGTGCGACAGCGCATCGCCGATCAGCGCCATGCGTCGCAGCACGACGAAGCACCCCAGCACGCCGCAGGCGGTGCCCACCAGCATCGAGCACAGCGTCTCAGCCCGCCACTGGGCGCTCAGCGGCAGGTCCCACAAGGACCAGTCGATCTGAAGCTGAGCCAGTGTTTCAAGCATCGGCGTCGATCCTCTGTCGTCGCAGCAGTTCATCGGCCTGGTCCAATAGCGCCAGCCGCCCGCCGTAGGTGGCGCGCAGGTTCTCCTGCGTGGCCACCTGCGACGTGGGGCCGAACGCCACGACGCGCTGGTTGAGCAGGAGCAGCGCGTCGAAGCGGTCCAGCACCGACAGGTCGTGATTGACGATGACCAGCGTGCGCCCCTCGCGGGCCATCTGGGCGATGAGGGCGAAGAGCGTCTCCTCGGTCGCCGCGTCCACGCCGGTCAGGGGCTCATCCAAAAGCAGCAGGTCCGCGCCCTGGCACAGGGCCCGCGCCAGGAACACCCGCCGCTGCTGCCCGCCCGAAAGCTGGCGGATGTGCCTGCGGGAAAAGTCCTGCATGCCCACGCGCTCCAGCGCCTCCGCTGCGGCGTGGCGATCAGCCCGGCTGGGCCGCTGCCACCACGCCAGATGCGCCATGCGCCCCATCAGCACCACGTCGAACACCGTCACGGGGAAATCCCAATCCACCGCCTCGGTCTGCGGCACGTACGCCACCCGCGGGCGCACCTGGTCCGCCGGCCGGCCGAATAGCTCGATCACCCCCATGTCCGGGCGGACCAGCCCCAGCAGGCACTTGAGCAGCGTGCTCTTGCCCGCGCCGTTGGGGCCGATGATGCCCAGCACCTGACCGGCCTGCACATGAAAGCTCACCGAGCGCAGCACCGGCTTGGCCTGGTAAGCCACCGTCAACCCCTCGACGCGGACGGGCCACGCCTGCTGCTGAGCCGGCGGCGCTTGAAGCTGGGCGTCCTGCGTGGTCATCGCGTGTTCCAATCCAAGCGGGAGCAATGGCTCGCTCCCGGCGTCGTGCGCGTCGCGCGGGCTAGCGGATCGCTTCCGTGATCGTGCGCGTGTTGTGCCGCATCATGCCGATGTAGGTGCCGGCCTCGGTGCCCGGCTCGCCCAGCGAGTCGCTGTAGAGCGTCCCGCCGATGCGTGCCCCGGTTTCCTGGGCGATTTTGCGCACCATGTCGTTGAGCGTCTGGCTGACGGAGGTTTCGATGAACAGCGCCCGCACGCCCCGGCTGCGCACCAATTGCTCCAGGGCGAGCATGTCCTGCGGGCGGGGTTGCTGCTCGGTGCTGATGCCGATCACGCCGTGCACCTCCACGCCGTAGGCCTGGCCGTAGTAGTTGAACGCGTCGTG
>DASVCG010000401.1:0-2374 GCA_036381755.1 Phycisphaeraceae bacterium
CCTTTGTGACGCCCGGCGGCATCCTGGCCAAGATCGACGCCTTCGCCGACGCCACCGGGCAACCATGCCCCGCCACCCCCGGCCAGTACGTCCGCTGCTGCCTCGAAAGCCTGGCCCTGATCTACCGCATCACCCTGGACAAGCTCCAAGCGCTGCTCGATCAGCAGGTTGATGTGCTGCATATCGTGGGCGGAGGCGGAAAGAACGAGTTGCTGAACCAGATGACCGCTGACGCGACGGGCCGGCAGGTCGTCGTCGGCCCTTATGAGGCCACCGCCATCGGCAACGCCTTAACCCAGTTCATGGGCCGGGGGCGGATCCACGGCCTGGACCAGCTCCGGGCGGTCGTCCGGGCCTCCTTCCCCCTCCAGACCTACACGCCGCGCAACACAGCGGCCTATGAGGAGCAGCTCCCCCGCTTCCGGGCATTGTTGGGGTAGTAAAGCCCCCTTGGGAGCCCCCCTTCAGAGGCGAGTCGCCCACCGATCTTTAGGTCTTTGGGGCCTTGTCCCGCCCCTGCCGACCCTGGAAGGGCGCCAAACCGCATTTTTGGATTAGTTTTTTAAACACCTAGAAAATATGGACTAAAATAAATTGACTCGTATCGGTCGGCTGCTGGATCGTTTGAACGGGACGATCCCCCTTGGCTGGCTTGGGTAATTTGGCTAGACTTATCAAGCTCGAGATACGAAAGCATCCAACAGGGACGATGGTGTCCAATTCTGGTTCATCTTCCAAGCGTAGCCGCTCTGCTGCATCCGCTCTTGTGGGCTCCAGCTCCAGCCAAGATGGTCCGTCCGGCCCAGCCGACGAAGACCCTCTGAGTCGTCGTGCCGACGCCGGCAAGGCTGTGCGCGTGGACCTGGTGCTCCAGACGCCCGACACCCAGCCGCCGCTGCGGGGCTGGCTCGACCGGCACATGAGGCGGATCGCCCGATTGGCCCAGGCCCCGGGCGGGCGCATCACCCTGCTGATCACCGACGACGAGCGGATGAGCCAACTGCATCAGCAGTACCGCGGTGAAGCCGGCACCACCGACGTGCTCACCTTCGACCTGCGCGACGAAGCGGAGGGGTCGCTGGAGGGCGACGTGGTGATCTGCCTGGACGAAGCCCGCAGGCAGGCCCGCCAGCGGGGGCACGACGTTCGCATGGAAGTGCTCCTCTACGCTGTGCACGGCCTGCTGCACCTGTTGGGTGAGGATGATCAAACCCCCGCTGAGGCGCGGCGCATGCACCAGCGGGAAGACGCATTGCTGGCGCAGGCGGGCTTGGAGCCAGTCTACGCCGGCCGTTGACGAATGAGATGCGCCGGGTCTGGGCGGCCTCCAGCCCAGGCTCTTTGATGAAGCGACGCGGCCTGGCTGTGCCCCCCGACACAGCCTCTCGGCCTGGCTGAGCCAGGCGGCCGCTGGAGGATTCGGGAATCTCTCCGCCGCCGGCCCTTCACTTGGCCGGCGCGGAGCGCGAGAATTCGAGGTGAACGCAGCGATCCTCATCGCCTTGGCGGCCTGCGCATTAAGCTGCTACTTCGCAGCCTGTCAGATCGCCCTCAAGACCTTCTCCCGTAAGCGGCTGGCCGAGTTCCTCGCCCAGCGCGGGCGCGAGCACCAGCTTGAGCCGTTCGTCGAGCACCTGCCCCAGTTGCTGCTCCTGACCGGCACGCTGCGAACCAGCTTCAACCTCATCGTGCTGCTGGCGGTGCTTTACTTCGTCCAGACCCGGTTCAATTTCTCCGACTGGGGCTGGCTGAGCGGCTACGAGTGGCTGGCGTACTACCTGATTTCGTTCCTCATCACCGGCGTGCTGGTGAGCATCTTCGGCGTGGCCATCGCGGTGAGCCTGGCACGCTACAGCCGTGAGCCGCTCCTGGGCCGGTCGATCCCCTTGTTCAACGTCGTGCTGGTGGTGCTCAAGCCGCTGGCCAGCTTCCTGCACCTGTTCGACCCGCTGGTCCGCCGACTCAGCGGCGCGGACCTGACGCGCAGCGAGGATCACCCGCTGACCGACCAGGTGCTCTCGGTGGTCGAGGAGCACGAGCACGATGTCGGGCAGGTTGTCGACGAGGCCCAGAAGGAGATGCTCGAAGCGGTCTTCGAGCTGCCCACCACCTCCGCCGGCGAGATCATGACCCCCCGCACCGAGGTGCGCGGCATCGAGGTCGGCGCCTCGCTGGAGGAAGTCAAGCGCGCCATCCAGGAATACGGCTACAGCCGCATCCCGGTCTACCAGGAAAACCTCGACAACATCGTGGGCATCCTCTACACCAAGGACCTGATCCGCTTCCTGGGCGACGGCGACCCGTTCGACCTTCGTGCCGTCCTGCGCGAGCCGTTCATGGTGCCCGAGAGCAAGAGCGTCCGCGAGCTGCTGGC
>DASVCG010000402.1:0-9302 GCA_036381755.1 Phycisphaeraceae bacterium
TCGCATGCAGGCGCTGTTTATCCTGGCTGGCGCGATGGGGCTGCTGGTGGCGTTTCTGGGCGCAGCGATCTGGTACGCCCAGGACACCAGCGAGCCGGCGCTGCTGGCCGCTCCGCCGCCGCAGCAGCCCCCTGTCGCGGAGTTGCCGACGCCCGATCTGCCTGATGCTCAGCTTCCCCGCATCCGGGCGCTGGCGCTGGCGGCTGATCCCTGGCATCCGCCGCGTCAGCCGCTGAGCAGCCGTGCCGAGTCGGCCCCCCTGATCTGGCTGACGGATTTCCGCATGCCTCCCGCGGATCATCCCCACCCGGTGTTCACCGGGCAGCTAGCCACCAACCGCCAGGGGGTGGTCGCTTTGGCGTGGGTTTACCTGGCGTTGATGGACGTGCAGGGCATCGAGGTGGCGCAGACGCGCGTGCCGGTGTCGCTGGTGGGGGCGGGCCGGCGCTGGCCTTTGAGCGTGCCCTTGCCGACCCAGGCCCACGGCCGATCGCTTCGCATGGCCTGGCGCATCGAGGTGACCGACGTGATGACCCGGGGCCTTTTTCTGGAAGGCGGGGAGGTCCGGCCGATGGCGGGGGGCGACCTGCGCGTGGAGGTGGCCAACTCCGCTCCCCGGCCGCTTCACCGGCTGGCGGTGGTGGTGATGGCCCTGGACGAATCGAACGGGCTGCTGGGGGCCTGGAGCTGCCTGTGGAATCCAGCGGGCCCGATTGAGCCGGGCCGCAGCGTCGCCTTCGTCGCCGACTTGCCCGGGACGCCGCCGGCCTCGGTGGACCACTGGCGGATCGAGGCAGCGGGGGAATAATTCAGTCTCCCGTTTTCAGGATTCATGGCCGGGGTGCTGGATCGATGCTTTCGAGCCGCGCCGGCGGGAGCGAGGGCCTGACGCCCCAGGCGGGTGGACCTGGCGCTTGAAGACCGGAACCCAGTTGCATGTTTTTTCCCATCCGCACCGATCGGCCGCTGCGTTCCCTGCCGTGGGTCAACTACGCGCTGATCGGGGCCAATGTCGTGATCTTCCTGGCCACCTACCAGCAGGTGCAATTCTTCGACGTCGTGGCGCATATGCTGCGAGGCTTCCCCCTGGAGCATCTTTACGCTGAGGCGCCGGTGGGGCGGTTCTACCTGTGGCCGACGCAGCCGATGCCGTGGCAGTTCATCAGCTATCAGTTTCTCCACGCGGACTGGATGCACCTGCTGGGCAACATGGTGTTCCTCTATGTGTTCGGCAACCACGTGGAGGACCGGCTGGGGAAGGTGGGGTACCTGTTTTTCTATCTGGCCGGCGGGGTGTTCGCCGGGCTGGGCCACGCGCTGGTGCAGACCACGCCGGTGATCGGCGCCAGCGGGGCGGTGTCGGCGGTGACGGGGGCGTATCTGGCGCTGTTCCCGCTGAGCAACGTGACGATCGTCTACTGGTTTTTCTTCGTGGGGACGTTTGAAGTCTCCAGCATGGTGCTGATCCTGTTCCAGATCGCGGAGAACCTGATTTTCCAGTTCACGGGCGTGGGGAACGTGGCGTACCTGGCGCACCTGGCCGGCTACGCGTATGGGTTTGTCATAGGGATGGGGCTGCTGCTGGCGCGCGTGCTGCCGCGGGAGCCCTACGACATGCTTTCGCTGATCGAGCGTCGCAGGCGGCGGGCCAGCTTTCAGCGGCTGGCGCGGCGGGGGTATCACCCCTGGGAGCATGCGGGGGCTGATCAGCCCGCTGCTGCGGGCGACACGCCGGAGCTGACCGCTTTTCAGCGGGAGCTGGCGCAACTGCGCGAGGGCATCGGCCGGGCCATTGCGGAGCACGACCTGCCCGCTGCGGCCCGCCAATATCGGCAACTGCTTCAGCGCGACCCGCGCCAGGTCATGAGCCTTCAGCAGCAACTGGACCTGGCCAATCAACTGATGGCGGAGGGCCGCTACGACACAGCGGCAGCGGCGTATGAGCTTTTCCTCGGGCACTTTGGCGATTACCCCCAGCGCGAGCAGGTGCAGTTGATCCTGGGCCTGGTCTACGCCCGCTACCTGCGCGAAGCGGAGCGCGCCCGGCAATTGCTCCAGGCGGCCCTGCCACGCTTGAGCGGCTCGGACCGCGAGCTGGCCCAGCAGACCCTGGAGCAGCTCAAGAACTCCTAGATCGTGGGCAGACGGCACGAAGCAGGCGGCGGAAGGCGGGCTGTGCCGGGGATTTTGTTGTGGCCCCCGCCTTCTTCTAGAATGCGCCCTTTCCATGAAACCTTTGGCCTGCCGGCCAGGAGGCGGGCGGGCCTAATCAGCGGAGGGCAGCCTCCAGGCGGAGCTTGTGCGACATGGCGAATCAGATTCTGCGCGGCAATGCGGTGATCGGTCAGTCCGGCGGCCCCACAGCGGTCATCAACCAGTCGCTGGTGGGCATTGTGGAAACCCTGCGCGGGCGGGCGGGCATCGACCGCATCCTCGGCGCCCGTCACGGCGTCCGCGGCATCGTCCAGAACCAGTTTGTTGAGCTTCAGGACGTGCCCCAGGAGCGGTTAGAGCGCGTCGCCGCCACCCCCTCCGCCGCCCTGGGCTCCAGCCGCGACAAGCCCGACGCGGAGTATTGCAAGCGGATCTTCGCGGCCTTTGAGAAGAACAACGTCCGCTACTTCTTCTACATCGGCGGCAACGACTCCTCCGACACCTGCCGAATCGTGAACGAGCTGGCCCAGCAAAGCGGCTATGAGCTGCGCGCCTTTCACGTGCCCAAGACGATCGACAACGATCTGGTGCACAACGACCACACGCCGGGCTTCGGCTCAGCGGCGCGGTTCGTGGCGCTGGCGTTCATGGGCGACAACCTCGACAACCGCGCCTTGCCGGGCATCAAGATCAACGTCGTGATGGGCCGGCACGCCGGGTTCCTCACCGCGGCCAGCGCGCTGGCCCGACGCGAGGAGGGCGACGGCCCGCACCTGATCTACGTGCCCGAAGCGCCTTTCGACCCGCAGAAGTTCCTCGATGACGTGGACCGCGTCTACCAGAAGCACAACCGGTGCGTCATCGCCATCTCCGAGGGCATCAGCGACGCGGAGCACACGCCCATCGCGGCCAAGCTCGCCCTGGAGCAGGGGCATCAGGTGGAGCGGGACGCCCACGGCAACGTGCAGCTTTCGGGCACGGGAGCGCTGGGCGATTTCCTGTCGATCCACATCAAGAACCACCTGGGCAAGAAGCTGCGCGTCCGGGCGGACACCTTCGGCTACCTGCAGCGCAGTTTCGTGAGCTGCGTGAGCCCCACTGATGCGCAGGAGGCCCGCGAGGCCGGCCGTAAGGCCGCGGAGGTAGCGCTCTTGGGCAACCTGGACGGCTCGATCGCCATCCAGCGCGTCAGCGACAAGCCCTACAAGGTGGAATACAAGCTGGTGCAGCTCCGCGACGTGGCCGCCAAGACCCGCCGACTCGACCCCCAGTACATCATCGACGGCAACGATATCGCCCCCAGCTTCCGCGATTACGCCGGCCCGCTGGTGGGCGAGCTGCCCGCGGTCGAAACGCTCTGATGGGGTTTAGAGGGCAGGGGGTAGGCGGCAGGAAAAGGCAAACCACATAGCCCGCCCCAATGGGCGCGGATGGAACTATATCCGATAGCCCGCCCCCAACGGGGGCGCGGCCGGGGGGCAGGTGAGGGGGGCCAGGCCCCGGAGGGGGCGGGGAATCGCAAATCGCTCAGTGCTCGGCGCACCATTCGAAGAGGGCGGCCCATTCGCGGTGCTGGAGGGCGACCAGGTCGCCCTGGCGTTCGCCGCGGGCGTGGGCTCGCTGGACGCGGTCGACGAACTCGTAGGGGTCGAACTCACCTTCGCTGGTGCCTGAAGCGGCCCCTCCGCCGGCCAGGTCGATCCGTCTCATCGCCGGGTGGCGGCCCGCCCGGCGGTACCAGTAGCGGCTGTTGTCGAAATCGCCTTCCCGCCGATGCATGATCGCATGCCAGAACGAGCCGGTGGGCGTCTGGAGCTTCTGGCTCACCACGTGGCTGCGATCCAGCTCATCCACGTAGAGCCACAGCCCGGCGATCAGCTCCGGCCGATGGCGCAGCGCCTCGTCCTGGATCAGCTTCTCCACCAGTGCGACCGGCTTGGTCGCGGCCTGGCCATTGACGCTGACCACCAGGTCGGTCATGGCCTGCTGGAGCGGCAACGTTTCAAATAGCGGACGCAACACCCGCGATAGCGGGTCGGGCAGATTCAACCACATGGCTCAGCGGTTCCTCATCCATGGGGGCTTGATCTTGATGATCGGCACAGCCCAGGGATCGATTGGAAAAGTTATAGCCCGCCTTGCTGTGATTGTCTTGCTTGTTGGACCCACAGCGGCTGGGGCGTTGCCGCTGGCCAAGTGAGAAAAAGGGAGTGAGAGCGGGGGCGAGGCGCTAGCGCCGCCTGCGTCGGAGCACCGCTGGGCCGGCCAGGGCTAGCCACAGCACGACTGCCTGAGGCTCGGGCGCGCTGAACGTGCCGGTGATGAAGCCCTGGGGCTGGAGGATGGGGGCTTGGTGGCCGGCGACATCGCTCAGGCTCAGGCCCGGCGTGTGGCTCAGGTCGTTGGGGACGGTGGGGATGGACCCGGCGATGCCGTGCTTGGTGTAGTAGCCGGTGGTCTGAAGCGCCAGCTCCACCGCCTGCGCCGCATCGACCAGGCCGTAGCCGGTGAAGCCGTCATAGCCCGGCTTTTTGAGGTCCATCGCGGAGTCGAAGAGGATTTTGCGGACCTGCCAGGGGGCCAGGCCGGGGTTGGCGGTCAGGACGAGGGCGGCGACGGAGGCGGCCACGGGCGAGGCGAAGCTGGTGCCGGCCCAGTAGGCGTACTGGTCGTCGGGGTAGAGCGTCAGGAAATCTTCGCCGGGGGCGACCAGGTCGACGAACTTGCCGCGGTTGCTGAAGCGGGAGACGCCCCCGCCGGGGGTGATCGAGCCGACCGCGACGAGGCGTTTGTGGTTCGGCCAGCCGTATTTCCATTGTCCGTCGTTGCCCGCGGGCATGAAGACGACGGCTCCGCGTTGCTGGGCGTATCGGGCGGCGGATTCGAGGAGGGGCAGATCCACGCCGCTGTAACTGACGTTGATGACCTGGGCGCCGTGGTCGGCGGCGTAGCGGATGCCGCGGGCCAGGTCGTCCACGCTGGCCAGGGCGTCCTTGCGGTTGGTGACGCGGATGGGCATGACCTGGGCGGTCCAGGCGGCCTGGCTGATGCCCAGTCCGTTGCCGCTGGAGGCGGCGATCGGGCCGATCACCCCCGTGCCGTGCGCGTGCACGGGGCCCACGTCGCCGCTGCCGTCCACGATGTTGATGCCTTGGATCAGGTTCCATTGCAGGTCGCGGTGATGCGTGTCAAAGCCCGAATCCACCACCGCGATGGTGACCTGCCCGCGGGTGGGCAGGTCATAGATCCGCGCCCAGGCGTCCGGGAAGTGCAGTTTTTCCAAATAGGTCTGGCGTGAGCGGAGCGGGTCGTTGAAGTCCAGAGAAGCGGCTGCCAGCGGCTGGGCCGCCAGCAGCGCCGCAGCGGCTGCGATGAAAAAACGCCTGCTCATGGCATGGTTCCCCACTTGGAGCCGTCTTTTGCGCCTTGTTGGAGGTTTTGTTTAGACCCATCGGCAACTGCAGGGCCAGCAGGCCAGAACACGGCAGGGGGGAGTCCGAAAACAGTCCGGCTCCTAGCGGCCCTTGCGGGATTCCGCCCCGATGAGGGCCTGAGGGCGGGGCTGACGGATTGCACCAAGCCGAAATTTGGCTACGATTTGCGGTTTTGCAGCGGCGCGGGGCATTTTTGCGGCCGACACCCGCCGGCCTTCCGCGCAGGAGTGCGACATGACCCAGCAGAAAGCGACCAATATTCACTGGCATGAAGGAACGGTCAGCCGTCAGGAGCGTCAGCAGGCCCTGAGGCAGAAAGGGGCGACGCTCTGGATGACCGGGCTTTCCGGCAGCGGCAAGAGCACCGTGGCGGTGGCGCTGGAGCAGGTGCTGCTTCAGCGCGGCAAGATCGCCTATCGGCTCGACGGCGACAACATCCGCCACGGCCTGAACAAGAACCTGGGCTTTTCCGCAGAGGACCGCGCGGAGAATATCCGCCGCATCGGCGAGGTGGCCAAGCTCTTCGCCGACGCGGGCATCATCGCGGTCACCAGCTTCATCAGCCCTTATCGGGCCGACCGCGAACTCGTCCGCAAGCTGCACGAGGAGGCGCAGCTCCCCTTCATTGAAGTGTTCATCGACTGCCCGCTGGAGGAGGCGGAGAAGCGAGACCCCAAGGGCCTCTACAAGAAAGCCCGCGCTGGCCAGATCAAGGGCTTCACGGGGATTGACGATCCATATGAAGCCCCCCAGCAGCCCGAGCTGCACCTGCGGACGCACGAGCTGACCGTCGAGCAGGAGGTGCAGGCGATCCTGGATCTCCTGGAGGAGCGCGGCCTGCTGGAGGCATAAGCCGGCAAAGGCGGGAGAGCATCGCCGGCGGCGGGCGGGGAGGCCAGCGTTGCCCGAGCCATCGATCACCACGCAAACCACCAGCGACGCTGGAACCTGGCTGACGGCGCTGGATGGATGGATGGCACGTAATCCGTGGCATCCACGCGTCACCCCGTTTCTGGTTTACATCGCGTTCTTGCCGTTGATCAGCCTGGGACGGTCCTGGTCGCTGACGACGTATCCGTTGCTGTATGCCCTTCAGACGGGGCTGGTGGCGTGGCTGTTGTGGCGTTATCGGCGGCTGCTGCCTGAGCTGACGCTGCGGTTCCACTGGTTAGCCGTGCCGGTGGGGGTGGGGGTGATCGCGGCGTGGATCGCGCTGGGCGAGGTGATGATCGCGCTGTCGCCGTCGTGGTTCGGCCCGGAGGGTGAGCCGCACTATTTCGAGCAGATGCAGCAGCAGTCCGCGGGGCTGTACTGGCTCTCGCTGGTGCTGCGGCTGCTGGGCATGTCGCTGCTGGTGCCGCTGTTCGAGGAGCTGTTCGTCCGCAGCGCGTGCCTGCGCGGGCTGCACTCGGCACGCAAGACGGGCGTCGCGCTGGTGCAGTTGCTGGAAGATGTGCCGCTGGTGGGCGAGTGGGTGATGGAGTCGAAGCTGGGCAAGCGGTTCGCTGACCGACCAGCGATGTTCACCCAGCAGTTGACCCAGCAGCCGCTGGGGGCGCTGACAGCGTTCGGGGTGACCGCTTCGACGCTGGTGTTCATGGTGAATCACGTCATGCGGGACTGGCCCGGGGCGATTGTGTGCGGGCTGGCCTGGTGCGCCCTGGTGGGCTGGACGAACCGTGCTGGCAAGCGGCCGATGGGCCTGGGCCCGGTGGTCTGGTCGCACGCGGTCGCCAATGCCTGCCTGTGGGCCTGGTGCGTCTGGTACGGCGATTGGAAGTGGATGTGAAAGAGTAGGGGGTAGGCGGCAGGCGGCAGGCAAGCAGGTAGTTCCCGGATGAGGGCGGACGGCGGGCGATGGTTTCCTTGGGCGGCGGGGCGGCTAAAGTAATCCACTATGGCCAAAGAGCGCATCGTGTCGAGCCAGTCCGCTGGTCCGCGGGAGGAGGCGGTCAACTTTTCGCTTCGCCCGACGCGGCTGGAGGAGTACGTGGGTCAGCCGCGGCTGGTGGAGAAGCTGCGGATCACGCTGGAGGCGGTCAAGCAGCGGGGCGAGCCGATGGAACACGTGCTGCTGCACGGCCCGCCGGGGCTGGGCAAGACCACGCTGGCGCACATCATCGCCCATGAGATGGGTTCGCACCTGGTGGTGACCTCCGGCCCGGCGCTGACGCGGCCGACGGACCTGGTGGGCACGCTGACGAAGCTTCAGCGGGGCGACGTGCTGTTCATCGACGAGATCCACCGTTTGAGCCCCGTGGTGGAGGAGTACCTCTACCCGGCGATGGAGGATTTCAAGATCGATGTGACGGTGGATCAGGGCATGCACGCGCGCACGATCACGCTGCCGATCAAGCCCTTTGCGCTGGTGGGCGCCACGACGCGGGCGGGGCTTTTGTCGGGGCCGATGCGGTCGCGTTTCGGGGTGGTGCACAACCTGGAGTTTTACTCGCGGGAGGATTTGTTGCGGATTTTGCACCGCAGCGCGTCGCTGTTGGGGGTGGAGGCGGAGCGGGGCGGTCCGCGGGAGTTGGAAGCGGCGCTAGGGCTGATTGCGGCGCGGTCGCGTGGCACGCCGCGCATCGCCAATCGGCTGCTTCGCCGGGTGCGCGATTATGCGCAGGTCCGCGCGGGGAGGCGGATCACGAGCGATGTCGTGGAGGATGCCCTGCGGCTGGAGGGCGTGGACGCGTTAGGATTGGACGAGCTGGACCGCAAGTACATGCAGGTGATCGGGCAGGTGTACGAGGGCGGGCCGGTGGGGCTGGAGGCGGTGGCGGCGACGCTGGGTGAGGACGCGGGCACGCTGGAAGACGTGGTCGAGCCGTACCTGCTCCAGATCGGCTTCCTGGCCCGCACGCGCAAGGGTCGGCAACTCACCCGAGCGGGGGCGCAGCACCTGGGGCTGCCGCTGGGGCCCGCGGCGCAGGTCGATTCGTCCCTTTTTGAGGCTGAAGAGCAAGAATAGACGGCAGGGGGGCAGAAAATCGCAAATCACCGATCGTCAATCGGGGGTCGCAAAAGGGGGCTGGGGGGCGTGTTGTTTTGCTTTCAGCCGCTTGGAGGGCCGCCAGGCCGTACAATTTCGTCATGAGGCCAGTGCTGTCAGCGGGTCTGCTCGTGGGGGCGGCGACGCCGGCGGAGGCGGTCCAGAGGTGGCTGATCCTGACCGCGCTGGTGCTGCTGCTATTGCTGGTGGGCGCGGCGTTGATCCTGGCGCTGCGGTCAGCGTGGCGCAACCAGGAGCACCGGGCGGGGCTCGTGGAGCGTGGCCGCCGACTGCGGGCGGAGTCGCGCGGGGAGATTTCTCCGCGGGATCGCGACGTCTGGCACGAGTCGGGCCGACGGCTCCTGAGCCGGCGCGATGTGGCGGCCAAGGAGGAGGCTGAGCAGGCGGATGGCGAGATGCCCGGGCCGCAGGAGGATGAGCCGGGCGACCCGCTGCGGGAGTCCGATGACGATGATGAGCCACCTCAGCGCTGAGGCGATCACCGCGGACCCTCTTAGCCGCAGCGGCGAGGCGGTGGACGAGGTCGGTTGGCTAGCGGGCGAAACGCCTGAGCCGTCGCTGGAGGCGGCTTCGTCCGATCCGCCCGGCAGGGGGAAGGTGGCGCTGGTGACGGGCGGGGCGCGTCGCGTGGGCAAAGCGGTGGCGCTGAGCCTGGCGCGGGCGGGGATGGACCTGGCCATCACGTATCGCCAAAGCGCTCAGGA
>DASVCG010000403.1:0-2393 GCA_036381755.1 Phycisphaeraceae bacterium
ATCTGGGCCCGCAGGCTGCCGTCAGCGATGCGGTCAGCCAGGTTCTGGAGCGTCGTCCCGCTGCCGCTGATCAGCACAGCGAGGCGGATCGGGTCGTGTCGGATGGGGGGTACAACCGGCGGCATGGCCGCTACGATAACCCGTTGTGAGCCGGCTTCCAACACGCATCACGCGCCTGGCACCCTCCCCCACCGGGGCGCTGCACCTGGGCAATGCCCGGACGTTCCTCATCAACTGGGCGATGGCCCGCCAACAGGGCTGGCGGATTCTGCTTCGCGTCGAGGACCTCGACGGCCCGCGCATCAAGCCCCAAGCGGCGCAGCAGGCGGTGGACATCCTCCGCTGGTTAGGTGTGGATTGGGACGAGGGGCCGGTGTATCAATCGCACGACCTGGAGCCCTACCGCCAGGCGATGGAATCGCTGCACAGCCGGGGTCTGGTTTACCCGTGCCGGTGCAGCCGGAGGGAGATCGAGCTGGCCCAGTCGGCACCGCATGGGGATGAGCATGAGCTGCGCTACCCGGGGACGTGCCGGGCGGATAGCGCATCGCAGGCGGCGTGGAGCATGACTAAGATCGAGGCCCGCGGCGCCGGCCCGGCCTGGCGGGTGCGCATCCCCGATGAGCCGGTTGCATTCTGCGACGCGGTGCATGGCGAGCAGGTGTTCAACGTGCAGCAGCAGGTGGGCGATTTTGTGGTCGCGACCCGGAACGGCCTGCCTGCGTACCAGTTGGCGGTGGTGGTCGATGATGCGCGCCAGGGGGTGACGGACGTGGTGCGTGGCGATGATTTGCTGGCCTCGACGGCGCGACAGATCTGGCTTTATCGCATGCTGAGGTTGGGCGAGCCGCCGCGTTATACGCACCTGCCGCTGGTACTGGGGCTTGACGGGCGGCGATTGGCCAAGCGTCACGGCGACACGCGGTTGACGGCGTACCAGGCGCGCGGCGTGTCGGCGGAGCGGATCGTGGGGCTGATCGCGTACTGGTCGGGCGTGCAGCCACGGCGCGAGCCGATGTCGGCGGAAGCATTTGCTCAGGCTTTTGCGCTGGACCGCCTGCCGCGGCGGCCGATCACCTTTACGCCGGAGGACGAGGCATGGCTCGTGCAGTGAATCGGATCGCCCTGCTGCTGCTTGCGGGGCTGGCGATGGGGGCTGAGCTGGTCGGCTGTCAGCAGCGGCCGACCGCGGAGAACCCGCCGGCGACGCAGGAGGTCGTCATCAACGGCCAGCGGTTTGAACTGGAATTGGCGCTAACTTCGCAGGCCCGCTACCAGGGGCTCTCCGACCGCCCTTCCATCCCCGACGACGGGGGGATGCTGTTTGTGTTCCCCAACGCGGCCCCGCGGGTGTTCGTGATGCGTCGGTGCCACTTCCCGATCGACCTGATCTACCTGGGCGGCAACGGGCGGGTCGTCGCGATGCACCGCATGAGCGTGGAGGAGGACCCCGACGCGCCGGAATGGCGGCTCAAGCGGTATCCGAGCACCTGGCCGGCCCAGTTCGCCATCGAGCTCAAGGGAGGCACGCTGGACCGGCTTGATTTAAAGCCCGGGGAGGCGATCGACTTGCCGCTGGAGTCGCTTAAGCGGCTGGCCCGCTAGGACGATAATTCTGAAGCAGGTCGTTTGATTTTTCTGCGGATGAGATCGCTATCGATGAACGATCAGGCGCTGATCGTGGTCGCGGATCAGGATGCGCCGCACGAGCCGGTAGGCGTTCAGGTGCAGGCGGTGCTGGACCATTGGTCCCCGCGCAACCGCCCGCCGGTGCTGATCCTGAGCCTGGCGCAGGTGCTGCATGACCTGGGCGTGCTGACCCGCGCGGGGGTGGTGTGGATTGTGCAGCGTCGCGGCGTGCAGGCGGGGCTTTACGAGCTGATCGACGCCGTTCAGGAGCGTCACTTGCCGGCGTTGCTGATGCGGGCCGATGAGCAGCGGGCGCTGGGGACGGTGGATCAAGACGGCGTGGTCATCTGCCCGTGGCAGACCTCTCCCGCGGTGGTATGTTCCATGCTCCAGGGCTTGTGGAGCCAGTCGCCGGTGCTGCGTGCCTTGCGGGCGGAGATTCATCTGCTGCGGGCGCACGGGGGCGGGCTGTGCGGCCAGATCGACCGGATGGACGAGGAGCTGCGATTGGCTGCGCAGCTTCAGCGCGAGTTTCTGCCTGCGGCGCTGCCGCGCGTGGGCGACATGGAGTTCGGCGTGCTGTGGCGGCCGGCGGGGTACGTCAGCGGCGACATCTACGACATCATCCGCCTGGATGAGGACCACGTCGGGCTGTTCGTGGCTGACGCGGTGGGCCACGGCGTGCCGGCGGCGCTGATGACGATGTACATCAAGCGCGCGCTCCACACCAAGCAGATCGCCCCCGAGTTGCCACGCGGCTACCG
>DASVCG010000404.1:0-4723 GCA_036381755.1 Phycisphaeraceae bacterium
GGCGGTGGGCGTGATAGGCGTCCTGCACCGCCTCCCAGGCGTGGCTGCCTGGCGACCGCTCCAGCAGAAGGTAGCGGCGGCAGCGTCCCGCTACGCGGTAGCCGCTGAACATGGCGTCGCGCAGGTCGTCGGGATACTGCGTCAGCAGCGTGAGCGTCCAGCCGTTGTCCAGGTCGATCACCTGAAGGTCGGGCGGATGCTGCCGCCAGGCCGCTGCGGTTTGCTGCGCCAGCTCGGGCAGGACGATGGGCGGCACCAGGTTGTCCAGCGTGATGGGGTTGGATCGCTGCGTCAGGACGTAGAGCATCGGCTGGCGATAGGCGAAGATCGTCCCGCTGGGCGGCACACGCTGTTGAACCTCATGCACCAGGTCGATCAGCGTCTGCGCTTCGCTGCGGGGCAGCGTCAGGCTCGCGGTGGGCAGGTCCAGCGGGGTGTCGGCGCCTGCTGATTCCGACCAGGCCCCGGTTTTGATAGGAGGCGGCGCTGTGACCACGGTCGCCAGCAGCGACACCCATGAGCCGCCCAGGATCAGCGACGCGGCCAGTGCTGCGCCCCAGCTCGCTGCGCGGGCCGTTCGAGAGCCTTTGCTACGCAGCGCTTGACGCCACATCGCATGCAGCAGCGCCGCAGCAATCAGCACCAGCCCGCTGCCGGCGATCAGGAACGAGCTGTAAGACGGCTGCTTGAGTATCTTCACCGCGGCCATCAGCGACCAGGCCAGCGTCAGCAGGTAGCAACCGGCGCGGTGCGGGTCGGCCAGGCGGCTGCGCCACTTGGACCACGCGATGCCCGCTGCGGCCAGCAGCCCCGCTGCTGCGATGCCGACCGCCAGCCAGGGGAACCAGGCGTCGAGAAACCAGCGGTTGGGTCCCTGGGTGAGATGGCGCATCAGCAGAGGGCCCAGCGCGGCCGGGGGGCGGAAGCTGACAGCATCGTAGACCACGTCCGCCACATCCAGCGTTCGGGGCCCCAGCCGCTCAAGCAGCATCGGCAAGCGCCCCGCCATCGCGTAGGCCGTCAGCAGCGGCGCTGTTGTCACCATCGCCGCAGCGAGCATCGCGCCGATCTGGCCCGCCCGCTGGCGCAGCGACGATGGGCCTGCCCCGGCGCAGCCCGCTTTGGGCTCCAGCCACCATGACGCCAGGATTGCCAGCCCACTCGCAGCCAGACCGAACGCCAGGTATTCGTGCCGGAAGTACATCAGCACGCCTGCTACAGCACCCATCAGCGCCGCCCGTGCCGCTGTCGGCCGGTGCAGGTAGCTTATCGTCGCTTCCAGGTGCGCGAACATCAGCAGGGCGTAAAACACCTTGTGCCAGGGCCCGGGCGCCAGCGCCAGCGTGGCGGTCATCACCAGCGCCCAGGACATGGGCAGGAGCCGTCGCGCGACGGTGAACACCAGCGCGTTCCTGAGGCACAACATCGCCACCAGCATCGCCCGTTCCACCGTGAGGCTTGCGCCTCCGAGGGCAAACAGGCTCGCCAGCAGCCAGTATCGGCCGGGGATATACGCCCAGAAATCGACCATGGGCCACTGCCCGTCCATCACGCGCAGCGCGCCGTTGACCAGGAAGCCTTCGTCGGTGAGGTTGAGGAAGCTGCGCCAATAGGTCAGGTAGTAGGCCAGGCTGATCAGGGCCACGATCGCCGGCACGATCCACCGCCTGGCCCGTTGAGGCTGGGCGTCATGCTCAGGCGGGGTGAGGCTGGGCGGGGCGGCTTCAGGCATCGCGGTCGATTCTTCGCTCCAGCCGGTCGATGACCGCCAAGTCGGGAAAGAAGGTCGGGTCGTGGCTGGCCGCCCTTTCGGGCGCGGGCGACGTGAGGGGCACCGGCTCAGCCTCCGCGGAACGATCGCACCGCTGCGATCACCTCGTCCTGCTCCGCCCGGCGCATGCCGTTGAACAGCGGCAGCCGCACCAGGCGCGCGCTGATGCGCTCGGTGACGGGGCAATCGCCTGGCCGCCCGCCGAACCGCTGGCCCATCGGCGACAGGTGCAGCGGCAGATAATGGAACACCGCCAGGATGCCCCGCCGCTTGAGGTGGTCGATCAGCCCCTGCTGCTGCGCCGCCTCGGGCATCACCAAATAGAACGCGTGCGCCGGATGCTGGCAGTGCTGCGGCTGGGCAGGCAGTTGCACGCCTTGACGCTGCGCCCACTCGCTCAGCTCATCCCGGTACCGCTGCCACAGCCGCTGGCGGCTCGCCTGGATTCTCTGGCGGGCCTCCAGTTGCGCATGCAGAAACGCCGCCAGCAGGTCGGACATCACGTAGCTCGAGCCCACATCCTGCCAGGTGTACTTGTCCACCTGGCCGCGGAAGAAGCGGCTGCGGTCGGTCCCCTTTTCGCGCAGGATCTCCGCCCGGTCCACCAGCGCCTCGTCGTTGAGCAGCAGCGCGCCGCCCTCGCCGCAGGTGAAGTTCTTGGTCTCGTGGAAGCTCAGCGTCGCCATTTGCCCCAGCGAGCCCAGCGGCTTGCCGCGGTAGCGCCCGAACAGGCCGTGGGCGTTGTCCTCGATCACCACCAGATCGCGACGGCGGGCGATATCGAGGATCGCGCCCATCTCGCAGCCCACGCCGGCATAGTGCACCACCACCACCGCCCGCGTCCGCGGCGTGACGAGCGCCTCAAGACGCCTCTCGTCCAGGTTGAGCGTGTCGGGGCGGATGTCAGCAAACACCGGCCGGGCCCCGTGCAGCACAAACGCATTGGCGGTGGAAACAAACGTGAACGAGGGCACGATCACCTCGTCGCCCGGCTTCAGGTTCAGCAGCAGCGCGCACATCTCCAGGGCGTGCGTGCAGGAGGTCGTCAGCAGCGCCTTGCGCACGCCCAGCTCGCGCTCCAAGAGCGCCTCGCACCGCCTGGCGAACGCCCCGTCGCCGGAGATCTTCCCACTGGCGATCGCAGCGGCCACGTGGCGGTACTCCCCGCCTGTCAAGCACGGCCGATTGAAGGGGATTCGATAGGGAGAGGCAGGCCAAGCCTGGGTCGGAGCGGCGTCAGCGTCGCCGACGGCATCGGGATGGCTCGACGCGACCTCCCGCAACAATTCCGCCGGCAGGGGGGGCGTCTGTGGAAGCTTCGCCACGGCTGGCTCCTGGCACCCCTCGAACACGTGCAGCACCCGCATCAGCTTACCGGAGGCAGTTCCCCTCGCCAACAAGCTCGATGCCTCACGATCCGATGATGTATCCTGTCCGCCACAGATGAGTCAGGACCGACCGGAACATCGGGATCCGGGGCCGCTTGCGCATCGCATCTACCGCGTGCTGGACCGGCCATGGGTCTACCGGCTGGCGCAGCAGGTGCTGGCGCCGGGCGCCGAGCGCGGGGTCCGCCGGCGCCTTGAAGCGCTGCTTCAGCAACTGCCCGCCGGGGGCAGGGCCTTGGACGTGGGCTGCGGGCCCGCATCGGATCTGACCCCCCTCGGCATGAGGCCCGTCGGTGTCGACCTCACCGAGCCCTACGTGCGGCGATTCGTGCACGATGGCGGTGCGGCGGTGGTGGGCTCGGCCACGCGACTCCCCTTCATCTCCGGCAGCTTCGACACGGTCTGGAGCATGCGCCTGCTCCATCACCTGCCCGACCCGCTGGCCCGGCAGGCCATCCGCGAGATGATGCGGGTGTGCAGGCCCGGCGGATACGTGGTCATCCTCGACGCCACGCTACCCCACCGGCCTTGGAGCAACCCCCTGGCCTACGCGATCCGCCGGCTCGACCGCGGGCGATACATGCGCAGCCTCGAACAGTTCGAGGCCCTGTTGCCCGAGCGGGCGCGCTGGACGGTGCAGTCGTTCTCCGTCGCGGCGACGCGCCTGCCGGCGGTGCTGTGCAGCACCCGCAGATGAACCGGCTCAAACCTCCGCCAGCACGATCAGCAAATCGCCCCGCCGCGAGGAGTTGAGCCAGTACAACCAATACAGCCCTTGCGCCAGCAGCCGCGTCCCCAGCCCGAAATGGGCGGTGTCCGTCGATGCATGGTTCTGTAGCGTCCTGACCAGCGGCGTGTAGAACGGAAAGCCCCAGTAGATCGACTCGCGCACGCGGAACCCCGCCTTGCGCAGCTTCTCCTCCAGCTCGCCCACCTGGTAATTGCGCACGTGCCCCATTTTTTCATCCCACGCCCGGTAGCGCTCGAAGTTGCCGGCCATGGTCGAGATCAAGAGGTACCGCCCCGCCATCGCCCGCATGTGCTCCAGCGCCGCCTGGTCCTGGGGCAGGTGCTCCATGACCAGCGAGCAAAAGACCAGGTCCCAGACGTCGTCGAGGTGGCTGCGCTCGATGTCCAGCTCGACGAACTGGCCCAGCGAGCCGAACCGCTGCCGGGCCTGCTCCAGGGCCCAGGGCGAGATGTCCGCGCCGGTGAACCGCTCGATTTGCCTGCCTCGGCAGAGCAGCTCCACGTTGGTGCCGGGGCCGCAGCCGATCTCCAGCACGCTGCGGAACTCGATGCGGTTGAGCAGCTTCGTCAGCAGCCGCCGCATGTGGCGGTGCACCGGGCCCAGGCGCTGGATGTCGCCGTAGACGCTGGTCCAGATCTGGTCGTAGTCGAACATGTCCGCAGCGGTCTGGCCCATGGGGCGGTGCTCCTGCGTGCGTGGGGGCGCTAATAAGGCGCTGCGCAGCGGCCCATCATATCCGCTGGCGGCCCAGGGCCGGCAGGGCATCAGGCGTCAGCACCCGCAGCCCCGGCAGTGCATCTTGCAGCGCCAGCT
>DASVCG010000405.1:0-8257 GCA_036381755.1 Phycisphaeraceae bacterium
CCAAGCTCGAGGAATACCTCGACATCTTCTACGAGAACGACTTCTACGACATCGTCATCAGCGCCAAAAGCCCCGACCCGACGCTGGTGATCGACGCCTACACCGAGATCTCCAAGCGGTTCGACCACCCGCTGCACCTGGGCGTCACGCACGCCGGGCCGCGCGAGACCGGCGCGATCCGCTCCGTCGTCCCGCTGGGCCACCTGCTGGCCAGCGGCGTGGGCGACACCATCCGCATCTCCTACGCCTCCGACCCGGTGTACGAAGTGGAAGACGCCCTGGAGATGCTCTACTGCCTGGGCCTGCGCCAGCGCCAGGGCGTGGACCTGATCGCCTGCCCCACCTGCGGGCGCATCCAGGTGGACCTGTTCACCCTCGTGCAGGACGTGCGCAAGAAGCTGGCGCAGGAGATCACGCTGCCGATCAAGGTGGCGGTGATGGGCTGCATCGTCAACGGCCCGGGCGAGGCCGAGGGCGCCGACGTGGCCATCTTCGCCGGCGATCGGCGGGGCATCATCTACGTCCAGGGCCAAAAAGTCGCCAACGTGCCCGAAGAGCAGATCCTCGACACCCTCCTGGAAGAGTGCAAAAAATTCGAGGACAAGGTCAAGCGCGGCCAGGCCCGGCTGGGCGAAAAAGTCGTCCAGATCCTCCCGCCCGACCCCATCGGCGAGCTGGGCTCCGGCTTCGACAAAATCGCTGCGGGCCAGGTCCGCAAACTCCCCGGCGAAAAATCCCCGCAAGACGGGGAAACTCTTCCGGGGGCGGGGGTTACACCGCTGACGATCAACAAAAGCTAGCCGCGGGCGGCCAAGCAGCCTGGCGGATCGCTTCGCCCCTGCTCATCAATCCCAACGGCCCAGGCGATGACGCACTGGTGCAGCGCGACGCTGCTCGCCGCCAAGCGCTACTCATCGATAAGTTTGGATCGCTTCGAAGGTTACCCACGCGACTGGATTGTTCTGACGGCTCCGGTGAACCATCCCCGGCCTGCGCGGATCGCTTCCATGCCCGCTAAGGGCTGGCCCTGAGGCGAACGGCCGGGGCAGCCTTTCATCCATTTCTTGCTTTTTCTTTGGCTTCCAGGGCGAAAAACGTCTGGCCCTTCAGCGAAGCATCTTTAAATCCGTAAAATTGGTTTCGTTCTCGTGGGGAAGGCATCTCGACTGCCTGATGGGGGCAGCATGTCCTGGCGTTGTCTCGTTTTCGAAAAGGAGAAGAAGATGCAGCCGCGTTGTTCCCGCGGACGGCTGGTCTGGGGGGGGTTGCTCGCGCTGGGGCTCACCGCCTGGACGGCCACGCCGGCGGTGGCGATCAACGTCGTCCTGGACTACACCCACGACACTTTCTTCAGCAGCCATCCCACCGCCAAAGCGGCGCTGGAGGCCGCGGCCCAGGACATCAGCAACGTCATCATCACCTCCCTGAACCCGACGGTGGATACCGTCCAGGGGCAAGAAGGCAGCGCCACCGTCACCTTCGACTGGGAATTGACGTACAAAAACCCCTCCACGGGCGGCTCGCAAACCTTCGATCCTGTCGAATTGCCCGCTGACGAGGTGCGCCTCTTCGTCGGGGTGCGCCGCCTCACCGGCAACACGCTGGGCCAAGGCGGTCCGGGGGACGCAATCAATGCCGGCATCAACGGTTCCTGGGTCAATCTGTCCGACCGGCAGGCCGCCCTCACCCAAGGCGCCGCTCTGAGCAGCGCCAACCTGGGCCGCGGCGGCGGGCCGACCATCGGCACGCTCAGCGACAGCTTCGACGGCGACCCCTACTCCGTCAGCTTCGGCTCCATGCTGGGCAACCTCTGGTTCGATGTCGACACCAACAACGACGGATCCACCGACAGCGACGACACCCTCAATAACTACTGGCACTTCGACCACACCGCCCCCGTCGCCTCAGGCAAGTACGACTTCTACTCTGTCGCCCTGCACGAAATCCTCCACGCCATCGGCTTTGGCACCTCCCAAACCTGGAACGATCTGGCCATCGGCGACGACTGGCTGGGATCTAACGTGATCGCGATGCGCGGCACGGGCGAAAGCCTCGTCGCCACCAGCGGCCACATCGCCGATGGCATCCTGAGCACCAACATCGTCAACGGCACCGCGCAAGAAGTGGCGATGGACCCCAACCTCACCATCGGGCAGCGCAAGTACCTGACGCTGCTGGACCTGGCCTTCCTGGCCGACATCGGCTGGGATGTCGCCGTCCCCGAGCCGGCCGCTGCGGGCCTGATGACGCTGAGCCTGATGCTGACCCTCCGCCAGCGACGCACCAGACCCCAGGCGTGAAGGCATCCCCGGAATAAGGGGGCTGCATCCTCAAGCCCTCTCCCCCATTGGGGAGTCCCCGGAACAGGGTAGGGTGAGGGGGCCAGGACAGAGAGCAGGGGATAGAGGGCAGAGGGCAGCAGTCAGAAAAAAATCGCAAAACCCGCTGCCTCAGCCGCTTAGCCACTGCTGGCGGTGCTCTGCTACGAACTCGTCGTCGTGGAGATGCGGGTAGGCCGCGTAGACGCGGTCGATCTCCTCAAGCTGCCCCGGCCCCAGGCTCTCCCGCTCATCCAGGCACCAGATGCCCTCGAGCAGCCCCTGTCGGCGGAGCACCTCGTGCAGCCCCGCGATCACGCCATGAAAACCGTTGGCCGCGTCGAAGAACGCCGCGTTGGCGTCGGTCACCTGCTCCGCCAGGGCCAGCATCGAAGCATCAACGCCGCCCTGGCCCTGCGCCACCGCCTGGCACCGCGCCAGCAGCTCCGCGGCCTTTTGCGTCCACACCGCCCAGTGGCCCAGCAGCCCGCCCGCGATCCGCTGCTCCACCCACTGGCCGTTCACCCGCAGCCGATAGGGCGTCAGCAGGTCCAGCACGATGTGGTCGTCGTTGCCCGTGTACAGCGCCACGTCCTGCCTGCCGCTTTCGGCCACCGCCCGCACCACGTCCAGCGTCTGGTAGCGGTTGAACGGCGCGATCTTGATCGCCGCCAGGCTCTCCAGCTCGCACAAGCGCCGCCAGAACCGGTAGGACAGCACCCGGCCGCCCACCGCGGGTTGCAGATAAAACCCCACCAGCGGCATGATCCGCCCCACCTGTCGGCAGTGCTCGATCAGCTCGTCCTCGCTGGCCTGCTTCATCGCCGCCAGCGACAAAAGCGCCGCGTGATAGCCCAGGCCGCGGACCAGCTCCGCCTCGCGCACCGCCTGCGTGGTGGGCCCGCACACGCCCGCGATGCGCACCAGCGGCTCGGGCCGCGTCGCATCGGCACGGTCCATCTCCTCTTTGGCCAGCGTCAGCACCGGCTCGAACAGGCCGACGCTGGGCTCGCGGATGGCGAACTGCGTCGTGTGCACGCCCACCGCCAGGCCGCCCGCCCCCGCAGCGATGTAGTAGCGCGACAGCGCCCGCTGCCGGCGCTCGTCCAACTGGCGCCTGGCGTTCAGCGCCAAAGGATGCGCGGGGATCGCCACGCCCCGGCGGAGCACCGCCGCCACCTTTTCGTCCAGCCCCGCTGCCGTGCCCGTCACCGCCCCGGTTTTCGCGCCGCTTTCAGAAACGCCCATCGCGCACCTCGAATTTGGTGGGCTTGCCCAGCATTTCCCCGCCGGCCTGCACCCACTGCGCCACCCAGCGGATCAGCCGGCCGATCGGCAGGCTCGGATAGCCCATCAGCTCATGCCCCAGTTGACCGTTGCTCAGCAGCGCTGCGGGCTGCTCCTGCCCCGTGAACCGCGGCGAGCGGCCCATCAGCTCGCCCAACTGCCCGCACACCCTGCGGACGCTGAGCGTTTCCGGCCCCGCCAGGTTGAGCACCCTTGCCGGGCTGGCCGCGTGCTCCAGCGACAAGAGCGCCATCGCGTTGGCGTCGCCCTGCCAGATCACGTTGACCATGCCCATGCTCAGGTCGATCGGCTGATCCGCGTGGATCTTCTGCGCCAGGTCCACCAGCACGCCGTAGCGCAGCTCGCAGGCGTAGTTGAGCCGAAGGAGCGTCACCGGCACGCCATGCGCGCGGCTCAGGTGCTCGAAGATCCGCTCCCGACCCAGGCAGCTCATGGCGTACTCGCCCTGCGGGTTGGGCTCGTCGCTTTCGATCGACCCGCCCGAGACCACCGGCACCAGGCCGTACACGTTGCCCGTGGAGAACGCCGCGATACGGCTGCCGCGGAACCGCTTGCACACCATGCCCGGCAGGTAGGCGTTCATCGCCCACGTCAGCGACTCGTTGCCCGTGGCGCCGAACTTCATCCCCGCCATCCACACCACGTTCTCCGCCCTCGGCAGCGAGTCGACGAACGATTCATCGAGCAAATCGCCCGCGATCGTCTCGATGCCCCAACGCTCCAGCTTGGCGCGGTCGCTTTTCTGGCTGAAGCGCGAGACCGCGATGATCCGCCGAGACACCCCCGCTGCGTCGGTGGCGCGCTTGGCCATGCGCGCCAGCGTCGGCCCCATCTTGCCCGCAGCGCCCAGCAGGAGCAGATCGCCCCGCAGGCGCGCCATCAGGTCGACGACCGCGGGTGTGGGCCGGCTCAAAAACTCCTCCAGCGTCTCCACATCGCGCGGCGCTTCTTCAGGCCACCCCATCTGGCTGGGGGCTTGGGCTGCTGGGAAACGTGCTGAATCATTCACCACCTGGCCCACAGGCGATCCTCCTGGGCTTTTTGGAAAGTGGAAGGGAGGCCCACCCCCTTTGACAAGAAAGACGGCGGGCCTGCCGACTCGATCTGGATTGACAGGATAATTGCGATATTGCAACATTGCAAGTATGGGCAGCGTCCGTACCGATGGCGATACACGTGGATTGTTCAGGCAGATCGGCGGGCGGATCGACCGCCGGGCCGGCGGGCACCTGTACCGCCAGGTGGGACGCCTGATCGAGCAGACCATCCGCGGCGGGCAGCTCCGCCCAGGCGACCTGCTGCCCCCTCAACGCGAATTAAGCCAGATCCTCCGCATCAGCGAAGTGACGATCCGGCGGGCATTGCAGGATTTAGCGAATCGCGGCCTGCTGGAGGCCCGCCCCGGCAGCGGAACCGTCGTCCTGGCCGGCACGCCGGGCCCTGCCGGTGTAGGCGAGCCTCGCCGGGTCTTGTCCATCGGCATCGCCTTCACCAACCTGACCGACGGCTACCCCTTCTTCGGCCCGCTGCTCGAAGGCGTCCGCAGGGACGCCCCCCAGCCCGTCAGCGTCCGCCTGTTCGACACCCCGCCCCTGGAAAACTCCTCCCCCGCCTTCGCGCCGCCCGCTTCGCTTGAGCCCCGCGACAGCCTGCCGTCTTTGGATGGGCTTGACGGCCTGATCCTGATGTCCCCCGTCAACCTCTCGCTTCTGACGATGGCCCAGGAGCGCCGGTTGCCCGTGGTCCTGCTCTACAGCGACATCCACGACGGCTACAGCCGATGCCTCTTGGTCGATCATGCCCGCGGCGTCCACCAGGCGGTGCGGCATCTCCTCGAGCGGGGCAAGCGCCGCCTCGCCCTGGTCACCGCGGACGCCTCACGCTTCAGCACCGGCCGATGGGTCGAGGCCTTCACCACCGCCCTGGAAACCCACAACCTGGAGCTACGACCCGACTGGATTCATCACGCCGGCTACCACGAGCAGGACGGCTACCGCGCCGCTGGGCAACTGCTCCGCCAGCACCCCCGGCCGGACGCGGTGCTGATGGCCTCCGACTACCAGGCCCGTGGCGGGCTCATCGCTGCGCACGAACTGGGCCTGAACGTGCCCGATGATCTGGCCATCATCGGCGCAGGCCGTGTGCTCGACCCCGCTGGCTGGCCTGTCCCCCTGACCACCATCGACCTCCACTTTGATCAACTGGGCCAGCACGCCCGCCAGATCATCGAGCAATGGGCCGCTGGCCGACACGACCTGCCCTACCGCACCGCCATCGCCTCCTCCCTCGTCGTGGGCCAGACCAGTTGAATGGCAGGGGATAGGGGGCAGGGGACAGGCGCGGACAAATCGCCAAGACGTTAAGAGCGCCAGGAAGAAAGATTCACCACAGAGACACAGAGGCACAGAGAAAGACAAAGAGGGATAGGGGTTGGCAATAACCTCTGCCCGCTGCCCCCTGCTTAATGCACTTCCTGCTGCCAGGTGCCTGAGAGGGGGATCACGCCCTGGCGAGCGGCTTTTCTGATCGAAAGGTCGTCGATGTAGAAGTCGCGTTCGTCGAGGGTGGTGTCTAGGCGGAGCGAGGCCTGCTGAAGCGTGCCGATCCAGACGGGGCGGAAGGCGCCCGCGATGCGGGTCCAGCTATCGCCGACGTAGACGGCATTCGCCAGCGAGAGGGTTTGGGTGCCCGAGCCGGTGCTGGTGAGGGCCAGGCGGACGTTGACCTGATCGCTGCCGCCGTCGATGCGGACCCACAGCTCGAATTCGTAGTCGACGTCGTTGAGGAGGGGCTGCGTGAGGGTTTGGGCGACGCCGCTGGCGGGCGAGTCGCGCGACTTGACGCGGATGCTGCCAGCGCCGCTGTGCTTGCTGTCGTCGCGCCATTGCAGGTCAGCGGAGCCGCTGGGGTAGGAGGTCCAGCCGCTGGTGTTGGGCTCAGCCTGGCCGTTGACCAGAAGATTGGCCGCGTCAGGCGGCTCGACCAGGACGCTGACGAGCCGGCTGGTATCGCCCAGCATGCCCTCGCCGTAGATGCGGACGCGGTCCGCGGGGTTGTCGCGCAGGTCGCTATCGTCCTCATCGACGAACTTGAATCGGCACGTGCCACGGCCCAGCGCGCGGGCTGAAGCCCAGGTGTCGTTGGCATAGTTCGTTCGCCAATTCGGATCGTCGAGCATCTGCGCCATCGCCAGCTCGATGGCCGACTGGGCGTAAAGCTGGGCCTGAAGGGCGTCGAGGCTGGCCTGCACCGTGCGTCGCTGAACCTGCCTGACCGCCAGCGCGGTGATGCCCAGCAGCGCCACCAGCGTCGATGCGCCCAGCACCGCCAGATAGACGCTGCCGCGGTCGCGCCTGGAGCGCGCGGGGCCATTCTTTCGCAAAGCCGGGGTGGCCTTCACCTCAGGGGCCTCCTTGCCGCTCTTCCAGGTCAGGCCAGGCGCTCGTGCGCAGAGCGGTGAGCTGGGCGACGATGCGCGGCCCGTGCTGAACCGTGACGGTGATGCGCTTGATGCCGGTTTCCGACGAAGATGACCCGTTGAGGTTGCCCAGTCTCACACGGACCACCTCGACGCTGCGTGTCCAGCCATCAAAGCCCTCGACCCGCGTGCCGTCGCGGTGGCGCGGGGGCGAAGCGGACCATTGGTGGTAATCGTCCACATCATCGAAGGCTGAGCGGCTCGAAGTGGACAGCTCGCCCGTCTCCGGGCCCATGCTCGCGGTCCCGTCAGGCTCCTGATACGGCTGGGACAGGATTTCGCTCAAAAGATCCTGGGCCAGGGCATAGCCGCGGACGCTGTCCTCCAGGCTCTGCTGACCGGTCCTGGAAGCGCCCACCGCGGTCAAAGCCGCGATGAACAGCCCGCTGACCACGACCATGGCGATGACCGCCTCGACCAGGCTCAGCCCCGCGCACCGGGAGCGGCGGGGGCGGCACGAGTAGCGAAAGCAGCGCAGCCGAGCGCAGCGGTGCGGGTTCCTCGTGCTCATGAGCCGGCCTCCAGAACGCGAATGGCGACGTGATCGAACTGAGCGGAGCTGCCCCAGCTCAGCAGGTAGGCCGCGGGGCGCTGGCCGCTGGGCGTGCGGCGGCGGGCGGTGTAGGTGCCATAGTCGTCGCCATCAATCCGAAGGCTCACCGCGTTGATCGCGGGGTCGAACAGGAGCCGCACGTCGATGAAGCCGCTGGGGAGATTCGACGCCTGATCCAGCAGGAACCAGGCCCCGTCGCCGTCGCCCAGGGTGTAAAGGGACAGGGCCTGCGTGCCGTCGCTGCGGCGCTGGAGCAGGGCCATCAGCGGGGTCATCCTGCCGCTGGTCCAGTTGGCGTAAAGGAGCAGGCCCGCAGCGCCGCCGTCGTTAGCAGCGTGGCGGAGGCGCGCTTCAAGGATCGTGGGCGTGGTGAATTTGTGATCGGGTGCGGTGTAAAGGACCTGCGTGGCGTGCCAGACGCCGCTGCTGAGCGAACTATGGTCGAACGCCCCGCCGCCGAGCACTTGCCAGTCGCCCACGCCGTCGGCATTGACATCGAGCGCGGCTGGATCATGAAGGAAATCCAGCTCCCACATCGCGGCAAGCTGCTCCGGCACGTTCAACAGCGCCGCCTGGGTTTGCACGGGCGCGACGCCGTCG
>DASVCG010000406.1:0-2694 GCA_036381755.1 Phycisphaeraceae bacterium
GCCGCGTATATCCCGAAGATAAGCGGCCACCGGAACGTACGGCTCCGGCGCTACATATGCGCTACAAACTGCGGCGCCCAAGTAGCTGGAAGTGTCCTCAATTGTCACGGCGGATGACGCGTCAGAAGCCGGCGAAGAAACACCTAAACCCCTGCCATTACAAGGACATATCGACTCAGTAGGGGCAAGTTGGGAACAGGAGGGGAAAGCCAGCTGTGGGATTCGAACCCACGACCTGTGCTTTACGAAAGCACTGCTCTACCGCTGAGCTAAGCTGGCCCGTTGCGGACAGGTAAGGATTTATACGAACATCCCCCTTATGATTCAAGCGGTTATAGCCGTCCGCCAAGGCGCCGCCCGGGCTGTGGCGGATCGGCTCAGCCCCTTGGGGATCGGCTTTTTGGCCGTTATCCTTCAACCTATCCGCCCCAACGGCAAGCCAGGCAGCGTCGATTCGGCTGCCCCGATCAGCCAGGCCGCTGCCCGCGGCCCCAATCGCGCACGCCAGCCAAACCTGACCGGAGCCCAAGCAATGAAGTTGCTCCGCTGGAACGCCGCCGTTGCGTGCCTGATTCGCCCAAACCACCTGCATAGCAGCCCGCCAACGCTGCCCCGTCGAGCAGGCATTCTCCTGCGCATCGCCCCGCTGATCGTCGTCTGGGTGATCATCGGGCTGGTGAACGTCAGCCAGGGGCCCGCTCAGCCCCCCTACTCCCAGGACCGCCCTGCCCCGGCCAGCCAGCCGAAGATCGAGATGCCCAAGGTCCGCGTCGCTGAAGACGGCTCGCGGTTCATCCTGGCTGGGTCGGGCGAAACCTTCATCCCCTGGGGCTTCAACTACCTGGGCCGCTTCGGCGAGCTAGTCGAGGAGACCTGGGCCAACGACTGGGACCGGCTCGCAGCCGACTTTCGCCAGATGCGCAAGCTCGGGGCCAATGTGGTGCGCGTGCATCTTCAGTTCAGCACATTCATGAAAGGGCCGAACGAGGTTGACCGCGCTGAGCTGGGCCGCCTCAGGAACATGCTCGACCTTGCCCGCGAGACATGCCTTTATCTGGACATCACCGGCTTGAGCCTTTACCGCCTCGATCGGATCCCGGCATGGTACGACCAGATGGATGAGGATGAGCGGTGGCAGGCCCAGGCTGTGTTCTGGGAAGCCATCGCCCAAGCCTGTGCTGGGCATCCCGCGGTCTTCTGCTACGACCTGATGAACGAGCCGATCGTCAGCGGGCCCGCGAAGGAAGGCGAGCCGCGGTGGGTCACCGGCGAGCTGGGCGGGTTCTGGTTCGTGCAGCGCATCACGGACACGCCCGGCAACCGCAGCCAGGCTGACATCGCCCAGGCGTGGGTCGCCAAGCTCACCGCTGCGATCCGCCAGCACGATCCGCAAACCCTGATCACCGTCGGCGTGATCCCCTGGGCCCACGTCTGGCCCAACGCCAAGCCGATCTTCTACAGCCCCCAGGCCCTCCAGCACCTGGATTTCGTCAGCATCCACCTTTATCCCAACCGGGGCGAGGTGGAGAAAGCCATCCAGGCAGCAGCAGTCTACGACCTAGGCAAGCCGCTTGTGATTGAAGAAACGTTTCCCCTGTCGTGCTCGATTGAGGAGCTGGACGCGTTCATCGAGGGGACCAGGGGCCGCGTCGACGGCTGGATCAGCCATTATTTCGGCCACACGATCGCTGAGCACCGGGCCGGTGCTGAGCCGGCGGGCCCGCTGGTCGCGGCGTTTCTCGAATACTGGCGCGACAAGGGGCGCTCGATCACGAGCGTCACGCCGGGGGAGCCCAAGCCGCAGCGATAGATCAGGTCCGCGCCCGTCGGCTGTGCAGCGTCCGCTTCGATTCAAACCGCATCGGAAGCGTGCTGAATCTGCCGCGATGCGTCAGGCGTCAGCGGCGGCTCGTGCCACAAGCGCACCGGGCCTAGCAGACCCGAGACGGTTTGGCCGCGATAGACAAAGCGGGTGGGCGAAGCGGCGTGCAGCCAGGGCGCCAGCGTGTTGAACACGTCGATGCGAAGGGTGTTGCTGCCGGGCTTGAGTCGGCCGGTGAGGTCGAACCGCCAGGGAGCGCAGAACCGCTGGCCGATCTTCACACCGTTGAGGTGGACTTCCGCTGTGCCGCGAACGCGGCCCAGGTCCAGCACCAACCTGCCCGGCGGGATGTCGGGTAACGTCAAGTCGCGCTCGTGCCGCACCCCGCCGGACCAGGCTTCCAGCCCCTGCTGCGTCCAGTCGCCAAGCTCGATGCGCCCCGGCTCCACGCGATACGTCACCGGCCCGTCCAGCACAGCGCCGGCGTGATGCCCCGGCGTCGCGTCCACGCGCAGGACAACCTCGCGCGGCAAGCCATCGTTGCGCGGCAGCACGGCCATGCTCTCCTGCAACGCGACCGGCACGCCGTCCACCCACAGCTTCGCCTCGCCGACCGCGGGAACGCTCATCGAAACCGCGCCCGGCGGCGTGCGCCAGCGCAGCCAATACCGATGCAGTCCCCACGGTAGCGCCTGCGGAACCACGTCCAGCACCGGGCTGGGCTCGCTCCACCGCTCCAGCCAGGCTGTGCGCACCAGAGGATGCGGGCGACGCTCCAGCAGGCCAAAGCCCGGGTCATATTCCATGACCGCCGGCAAAGCCACCGCCTGGGGTGCAGCGTCTTCCCTTTCAACAGCCCAGCGCGAATCGCT
>DASVCG010000407.1:0-4647 GCA_036381755.1 Phycisphaeraceae bacterium
AATGCTGACGCGGGCACAGGAGACGGGCGTGACAGACGTGGCGGGCGCGCCCGCGCTGATCACCACGGCTGTGGGCGATGAGCATACCGCCCCCCTGCCCCGCCGATTCGGCTGGCCTCTCGCGCTGGCGGCTTCGCTGGCGATTTTGGTTCCTCTGGGCGCGGGGGCGGTGTGGTACCAGGTGCATCAGCAACAAAGCAGGCAAGCCGCCATCGTGCAGCAGGCGGAGGAGGTGCTTGGCCAGGCGCGGCTGGCGTATCAGGAAGGCCGCTTTGATGAAGCGAAGGGGCTTTATCAGAGCGTGGCGGAGCAGTGGCCGGCGGAATCGGCAGTGGGCCGGCGAGCGCGGGGCGGCGTGCTGGCGGCGCAGGGGCGCATCGACCTGGACGCGGGCCAGTACGACGCCGCGGTGGAGGCGTTTGAGCGGCTTGATGCGCTGGGCGTGATGGACCGTCAGCGCGTGCGCGACTTGATCGACGAGGCGCACCGCCGCAGCGCCTTTGCTCAGGCGATGAGTCAGATCGAGCAGGCGATCGCGGATCAGCAGTTCGCCCAGGCGCGTCAGGAATTGCGGTCGTGGCGCGACCTGGACCTGACCGAGTTGGAGGAGCAAAAGCTGGGCGAATTGGCGGCGGTGCTGGAGGATCAGCAGGCCCGCCTGGAGCAGCAGCAGGTGCTAGCGCAGGCTGAGGCGCTGGTGGAAGCGGGCCTGCGTGATCGTGCGATCGAGCTGTTGGGGGCGGCGATCCAGCGGTCGCCAAGCCTGGAGCTTCAGGCGCGTCACGATCAGTTGGTGGCGGAGCGTGAGCATGAGGCGGCCTTGCTGCGCGCCAGCACCGCGGAGGCGGCGGGTCGGCTGGAGGAAGCGGCGGCGGCTTACGCTGAAGCGCTTCAGGCGCGTCCGGATGATGCGGTGGCGCAGAAGCTGGCGGAGCTTCAAAGCCGCATGGCGCTGGAGCAGGGGCTGCGCGAGCTGGCCGCGGGCAATCTGCCTGCTGCGGAGGCGGCGCTGATCCGGTCGCTGGGGTATCAGGACAACGCGCGGGCGCGCGAAGCGCTGTCGCAGATTCAATCGACCAACCGCGCGTCGGTGTTCCTCCAGGCGGGCGATCAGGCGATGGCGCAGGGCGATTACGAGACTGCTGTGAAGCAATACGACAATGCATTGGCGCTGTCGGACGACCCGCCATTGCGCGCCAAGCGCGACGAGGCGATGTTCCGCTGGCAGATGACGCGCAGCTTCGAGGCGCTGCGGACGGGGCATGTGGAGCAGGCCAAGGAGGCGCTAGACCAGCTTGCGTCGATGCGGCCGCAGGACCCGACGCTGACCGCGGCGATGGCGGAATTGGCTGCGTATCAGGAGTATTGGGGGCACATCCAGGCGGGCGACGAGGCCCGCGCCCGCAGCGACTTCGGCGAGGCCACCCGGCAGTACCGCATGGCCCTGGAGGTGCTCGACACGCCGCAGGTGAGGCAGCGGCTCGACGAGACCGAGTTCGCCAAGCTGCTGGCGCAGGCGCGGGGCTACATAGCGATTGAGGAATACGCCAGCGCGCGGGCGATGCTCCAGATCGCGGCCAAGATCCGCTCGAGCCCGGAGATCGAGGAGCTGCAAGCGGAGATCGGCCGCAGGCTCACGCGCGAGCGATCCCCGCGTTGAGGAAGGCTATCCGTTTCGGGCCGGTTGCTTCGCCGGCAGGCAAGATGGTGAGGGAAGCCGGCGTGGCGGGCGTTTCACGGTGAGGGGGGTTGGGGTAGGCTGTTGGCCGGTGCGGGGCGTTGACCGGGGCCCGGCCTGGGAGGATGTTGCCAATTATGAGCCAATTTTCGCTTCCCCCTTCCGTGCCGCCGGGCAACACGAAATTGGTTGCGGTGGCGGCGATCGTGGCCGCGGTGGCGGTGGTGCTGGTCAACGTTTACATCGAGGTGGTCCGCAGGCAAGCGCGTGAAGGGGAGTTCATTGTTTATCGCCTGACCACGTCGGTGCGGCCGGGCGACCGGCTCAGCGAGCGCGACGCACAGCCGGTGGCGGTGCCTGAGCGGTTCCGCGATTCGTTTGGCGATGCGTTGGATGAGACGGGGTTCCGCGCGCGGCTGGGCGAGCCGTTCCGCCGATCGGCCAACCGCAACGACGTGCTGACCTACGCCCTGTTCACCGACCCGCAGGAGAACGATCTGGATCGGCGGATCGGATTGGAGATGCGTGAGAAGGCCTTGCCGGTGAACCCGCGGAGCCTGCCTGCGGGTCTGCGGCCCGGCGCGTACGTGGATATCGAGGCGCATTTCCCCGACGGCGCCGGCTCGCGCGTGCTGCCGGTGATGGAGCGGGTGAAGGTGCTGGCGGTGGGGCCGTACAGCGTGGCGGATGAGTCGTCGGACGCCTCGGGCCGGCCGATGCGGGCGGGGAGCTTCGCGTCGATCAGCGTGGAGGTGACGCCCGAGCAGGCCACGCAGCTTGCGGCGATCCAGACGATCATCGCCGGCGACTTTGAGATCCACCTGCGAAACCCCGGCGACACGGGCACGCCGAAGATCCCCAGCGGGGGCATCAACCCTCAGGTGCTGGCGCTGGTGGAGAGCCGGTCGGCAGGCGGAACGGTGCGGAGCCGGTAGGCCTGCGCCGGAGCTCGAGCGGCGGGCGAACACGGGCGAGGACGAACCCGGGGCCGGCGCGATTCACCTATGGAATTCTGGATTTTCGATCACAGCACCAGCACGCGGCGGACGCTGGAAGTGAACGGCGAGCCGATCACCCTCGGCCGCAGCGATCGTTGCGCCATCGTGCTGGCCGGGCCGTTCGTCGCGCCGATGCATGCGCGGATCATCCGCCGGGGCAACCAGCTTTTCCTGGAGGCGCTGTGCCATGCCGGCACGCGCGTGGCGGGCAAGGAGGTCTGGCCGGGCCAGGCGGTGCCCGTCGATTTCGGCGATGAGATCCAGATCGGGCCTTACTCGGTGGCGGCGGTGCGTGCGGCGGCGGGAGAAGCGGCTGGGCCCGATGAGGCGGAGCACCAGCGCCGGCTGATGCGCTTCGAGCAGGAGGTGCACGCCCAGTTGCTCGAGCGGATGAACCTGCGCGTCACGGGTCAGCCCAATCTGCAGGATGCGCGGTTCGTGGCGCAGATGCTCGAACAATTGGGCCAGATTCTGGACCGCCGACTGGATGAGCTGGACGGGGCCGCCGTGCAGCACACGCTGCGGATGCACCTGCATCGGCTGGTGATCGCGGAGGTGGTGCGCCAGGCGCAGGGGCGGGTGTCCACTGATTATCGTGCTGATGATGAGCGGGCGACGGACGCGGCGATGGAGCAGCAGGTCGCGCAGTTGGTAAGCGCGATGGTCGACGCGATGCCGCTGATCCTGGAGCCCGCCAGCGTGCAGGAGGACCTGGCCAGCGCGGAGGAGGCGTTCGAGGGGCTGTGGCGTCAGCATGCCGGGGCGGTTGATTCGTCATTGCGGCGGTACATCGTTCGGCAGACGGTGTTCAAGGACATCCGGGACACGCTTTTGGGGCTTGGGCCGCTACAGGATCTGCTGGAGATGCCCACCGTCACCGAGATCATGGTGGTGGGCAGGGACCGGATTTACGTTGAGAAAAACGGGGTGGTTCAGCCCACGACGCGCAGCTTTTTCTCGGACGAGGTGCTGCTGGCGATCATCGAGCGGATCCTAGCGCCGGTGGGTCGGCGGGTGGACACCTCCACGCCGCTGGTGGATGCGCGGTTGCCCGACGGCAGCCGGGTGAACGTGGTCATCAACCCGCTGTCGCTGGTGGGGCCGTGCCTGACCATCCGCAAGTTCGGGTGGATTCCCTTTACGCTGGACGATTTGATCGCGCGCGGCTCGGTCAGCGAGCCTTGCGCGCGGTTTTTGCAGGGCTGCGTGATCGGGCGGAAAAATCTGATCGTCTCGGGGGGGACCTCGTCGGGCAAGACGACGCTGCTCAACGTGCTTTCGGCGCACGCGCGGCCGACGGAGCGGATCATCACGATCGAGGAATCGGCGGAGCTTCAGTTGCCCCAGCCGCACGTGGTGAGGCTGGAGGGTCGGCCGGCCAACGTCGAGGGGCGCGGGGCGTACGCCATCCGCGAGCTGGTGCGCAACGCGCTGCGGATGCGGCCGGACCGGATCATCGTGGGCGAGGTGCGCGGGCCTGAGGCGCTGGACATGCTCCAGGCGATGAACACGGGGCACGATGGGTCGCTCTCGACGCTGCACGCCAACAGCCCGCAGGACGCGATGCGGCGGCTGGAGACGCTGGTGCTGATGGCGGTGGACATGCCGGTGCGGGCGATCCGGGAGCAGATCGCCAGCGCGCTGGACGTGGTCGTGCAGGTGGCGCGGTTCTCGAACGGGCGGCGGCGCGTGACGCACATCGCGGAGGTGACCGGCATCGAGCCGGACACCGGGCAGGTGCACCTGGAGAACATCTTCGTGCTCCGGGACCCGGAGCAGCCGCGGCTGCGTCATACGGGGTACATCCCGAGCTTCGCCGAGCAGCTCATCGAGCGCGAACACATCGGCGTGGAGGTGTTCCTGTAGACCGGGCAGCAGCGGCCAGGAGACGGAGCCGGCGGCGTCATGACGATCCTGTACCCCATCTTGATCTCGCTGCTGACGTTCGGGTCGGCGTACCTGCTGGTGCGG
>DASVCG010000408.1:0-2194 GCA_036381755.1 Phycisphaeraceae bacterium
GGCACGCTGAGCACCTCCAGGTCGTGGAAGCGCCGCGCGACAAGCTGAACGTGGCTCATGTGAAACGTCGTGTTGCCCCAAAGCCGCTCGGGCAATTCAGCACGCGCCCGATCAAGCGCCGCGTCCGTGTAAATCCGGCGCAGTTGCGCGGGAATATGGTCCAGAAACGACCGGGTCAGATTCTCAACCCTCAGCTCGTTGCCGCTTGGACGCAATAGCGCAGCAGGCGCTTCTACTTCCCAACTGGGCCAGAAACGCCACTGGCGGTAATTCCAGAACAGCACCTCCCCCTCATAAAGCGCCTGCCCGTTAAGCGTCACACGGAATCGGCCGACGATCGGCAGTTGGCGGTGCAGCGTCGCCCACTTGCCGGGCATCTCCGCCTGAAAATCCCACATGCCGCTGATGCGCACGATGACCTGCCGGGCCTCCTCCGCAGACGCCTGCGACGAGCCGACATCGTCGAAGCGGCAGACAGCCGACCGCTCCGCTGCATCTGCTTCACCGCCCGCAAGCGTGATGACGCAGCGGGTCGTGGAGCTTTGCCATTCGATCCGCTGGCCCGTCCCGGCCCAGAGCTGCTCAACCGAACGAAAATCGCGGCGTCCCTTGCCGCCTGTGAATTGCGATGCGGGGATCACCTGCTTCAGGAAAGCCGGCTCGCCATCATGTTGAATCATGGAACGCGTCCCGCCATAGGAAAATGGTCGCCCTTCCCCAACGAGGGAGGCAGTATACACCGCAAGCCCTGCGATTTCGGATGGGCAATGTTCAGCGAACGGCTGATTGATTGAAAAGATCAACGGCCCGCTGGCCAAGCAGGGTATGGAAGCTGAGATTCGGGCATCAAGAGCAGCCGGGCATCACATTACGAACGGCGCCCGCCGCCTGGCAGCCAGGGAGCGTCTACTGCGGTGTCGAAGCAGCGTTGAGGCGATCGAGGATGCGCTGCCGGTCGACTTCGTTAAGCTGGCGGGCGGGATCGAGGTAGTTTTGCTCGCTCAATTCCAGGGCGCGACGGTACGCCGCAGCCGCTTCGTCCCGCCGGCCCAGCTCCCACAACCCATCGCCCAGGCGGAGGTGATCAGCAAGGCTGTAAGGCGATCGGCGGATGGCCCGCTGGATGGCCTCGACAGCCAGGCTCAGCCGATCAGGCTCATGGAGCCATTGCGCAGCCTGCTCCTGGACGGAGGCGTACAGGCGGTCCGCTGCGGGCGGGGCGCTGGGTGAAGATCGGGCCTGCTCCAGAATCGCCAAGGCTTCCTCGATGCGCCGCCTGGCGGTGGATGGATCGCGCTGCTGCATCGCCGCCGCTGCCCACTCCAGCCGCAGCAGGACGCGCCAGCGCATGGCGCGCAGGTCGCTGGGCATCACAGCCCCAGCCCGATCAAGCTCCTCCAGGGCACGTATCGGGAAGCCCTCCTGAATCGCCTGCGCAGCACGGGCCAGGCTTTGCTGATGGGCCGTCAGCGGCTTGACGTTGAGCACTAGCAGCACAAGCCCTGCGCAGGCGATCGCCCCCGCGGGCAGGTAGATCCGCCAGCGGGGGCGCGCCGCATCAGCCCGAGTATCACCCGCGGGACAAAACGGGCCCGCAGCCAGCGCCATCATCGCCCACACCAGGCCCGACGAAGCCGGCTGATAGAACGCCATCTCGATCTGGCTGTGCGTCAGCACCGCTGCGGCACCCACCCAAAGCCCCGCGCCGAGCCAGCGGGCATCTCGGCGACTCGCGCCTCTCCATATCACCAGGCCCACTGACACACCGATGAACCCCACCAGCCCTATTAACCACAAAATCGCTGTGTCGATCCACATTTTCTGGGATTCGACGACGCGCTGCGTACCGAAGATCACCCCGCCCAAAATCGCGGCCAGCAGCAGACACTGTCGGCGGACCTGGGCCTCATCCTCCGCGCTATCTGGCCCCGGCTGAACCGGTTCATCCGCAACGGCCTGTGCTGTGCTGACCCCCGCCACGCTGCGCCCCGCCTGCCACAGCCACAGCAATAGCAGGATGGACCACGCCCAGCCGCCGACGCCCAGGGTGGTGATGAAATCCACGAAAACGTTGTGAGCGCTGGTCACTTCCTCCGGGCTCAAGGGGTTCTTGGCGTGCAGGTAGCCGCTGGAGAAGCCCGCCGGCCCTATGCCCAGCCAGGCGCTGGCGGGCAGGTGCTCGCCCACGAGCCTG
>DASVCG010000409.1:0-3714 GCA_036381755.1 Phycisphaeraceae bacterium
GAGCTGCATCCCCAAGCCCTCTCCCCACCCGCGAAGAAGGAGCGGGTGACATTAAAAGGCCCTCTCCCCCGCTTGCGGGAGAGCCGCCCGGAACCTTCTGGAGTCCCCGGAACCCCCGGAACCCCCGGAACCCCCGAAGCAGGGTGGCGCGAGGGGGGCTGAGCGAGAGGGTGGAGAGTGGAGAGGAGAGAGTGGACGGTGGGGCGGAGAGGAGAAGCGTCGCCCCTTGAGATGGGTTAATCCTGGAGCAGGTCCGGCCGGCGCTGGGCGGTGCGGCGCTTGGCCTGCTCCAGCCGCCAGGCGGCGATGCGGGCGTGGTCGCCTGAGAGCAGCACGTCGGGCACGGCTCGGCCTTGCCACACGCGCGGCCGGGTGTAGTGCGGGTAGTCCAGCATGCCCTTCAGCGCCGGCGAGAAGCTTTCGTCCACCAGCGACTGCTCCTGGCCCAGCGCGCCGGGCAGGAGGCGCACCACCGCGTCGATCAGCACCATCGCGGGCAGCTCGCCGCCTGAGAGGACGTAGTCGCCGATGCTGATCTCCTCCAGCCCGCGTTCTTCCTCGCGCAGCAACTCGATGACGCGCTCATCGAATCCTTCGTAGTGCCCTGCGAGGATCAGCAGCCGCGGCTGGGTTGAGAGCTGCTCGGCCAGGGCCTGGGTGAACGGCCGGCCCTGGGGGGTCATCAGGATGCGCGTGGCGGGGCGGGGATCCTGAGCCTCCACATTGTGGACAGCGTCCCACACCGGCTGGCACTGGATGACCATGCCCGGCCCACCGCCGAAGGGCGGCTGGTCGACTTTCTGGTGCTTGTCCTGGCTATATCGGCGAATGTCGGTGAGGTGGTAGCTCACCACGGGCGGCCGCACGCGGGCGGGGTCCGCTGGGTCGGGCACGGCCTCAGCGGCGCGCTTGAGGATGCTCGAGCCCAGCACCCCCTCGAACATCTGCGGGAACAGGGTGAGGATGTCGATGCGCATAGCCTAACCCCAGGCCCGCGCCGAGGCCGGCTCCCGAAGTTCATCGCCCAGCAGACGCTTAGGAGCCTTGGCTCTGCTTCTGCTGCGCCTCAGCCAGCTTCTTTTCCAGCTTCTTGCGCTTCTTGAGAGCGGTCTTGGTCTTGACCTCGATCCCCGCCTTCTGGAGCAGGTCGATCACCGTCTCGGTGGGCTGGGCGCCCACGCTCAGCCAGTACTCGACGCGCTGGCGGTTGATCTCATAGCGGCCTGCGCCGTTGTCGGCTTCGGGGTCGTACCAGCCCAGCTCCTCGATGGCCTTGCCGTCGCGCTTGGCGCGTTGGTCCATCGCGTCGAGGCGGTAGAAAGAGCGGTTCCGACGTCCGAATCGCTTGAGTCGCAGCTTGACCATAGGGGGATCTCCGGGGGGCTGGCTGGGGCTGCTCATCCGCGTCAGCGGGGTCGGCAGGCCCACCAGCGGTGGCCGTGATCGGGTTGCCGGGGCGGACGGTCCGCCAGGGCGAGCCCCCAACTATAACCGCCTGACCTGGGCGGATCAACGCCGGGGGCGGGCGGTCCAGCGGCAGGGGGATGGCTCAGCGGCAGGGGGTGGGACGGTTGGAATCCGCTCCTGGGCGTCGGGCGGTCCCAGCGGCGGCTTAAGGGCTTAGCTCGCTCAGGATCTGCTGGGTCAGCTCCCAGAATTGGGTTTCGCGGAAGGCGGTGGCGGTGCCGGGCAGCGCGCCGTGCCGCTGGGTGTGGTGGTTCCAGTGGGATTGTGCCGAGAAAAGCTTTTGCCGGGCCAGGTCCGCTGAGCCGGCGCTGCGGTTGCGGAGGTATCGGCGGTAGGCGACCAGCCCCGCCACCAGGTCGCGCAGCGCCTCGTAGAGCGATTCGGCGTAGATCAGCGTGTTCACCAGCGGCTCCAGCGCCGCGTGGTGGCGGTCGCTCACCAGGTGCTGAAGCGCCGCACGGTCGGCACTGATCTGGCTGACCGCCTCCTGCTTCTGAAGGACCGCGGCGTCCAATTGCGACTCGGGCAGACGCTGGATGATCCGCCAGGCGGCCTGGGCGTCGAGCACGTCATCCTGGATCCAGTCCGCGGAGGGGTGCCACGGGTCGCTTTTGGCCTGCGCGAACGGGCCGATGTAGAAGGCGTTTTTCACCTCCTCGTGCGAGTGCTGGAGGATGTCCATCAGCTTGCTGGCGATGGCGGCGTCGGTCACGCCCAGTCGCTGGGCGATCCAGGTCCGGCCCAGCTCAGCGGGGTCGGCTGCGGGGTGGTCCGCCAGGCGCGGCACAGCAAAGACATTGGCGTCGATCCACGCCTCGTTCTTCACGAACGGCCCGCCCCAGCCGCCCCCGCGCACCCACGCCCACAGCCCGGCCAGGTTCACCCGCTGCACGGCCTGCGCCAGCCCGGCGACCTCGGTCTGGCCGCGCGTCTCGGGGTAGCCGTCGCGCCACAGCGGCACCTGCCAGTTGGGCACGCCCCCCTTGCCCTCGAACTCGCGCTGGCATTGCAGCTCGTACAGGATCGGCCGCCTGCCGCACAGCAGGCTGCACGGGTTCCACTTCTGGTAACGCCAAAAGTCGGTATGGGTGAACTTGAAGGAGAGGATCAGCCGGTCGTCCTCGGGCTTGCCCGGGAGGCGCTCCACCACGCGGCGGGCCAGGTCCACCGAGTCGTGCAGCCCGTTTGGCCGTACGTTCCAGGCGCGGACGATCAACCGCTTGCCGAACCGCTCAACGACCAGGCGGTGGAACCGCTCGATCATCTGGACGATGCGGTCCGCCGGCCCCAGCGAGCTGCACCGCGGGCAGTGAGGGCTGTAAAGGTCGTTGCCGACGAGGTAGGGCAGCCGGGCCGCGTCGTTGTCGCCGAAGCGCAGCACCACGCCTTCCACCTCGGGCCAGCGTTCCAGGTAAGCTCGCAGCGCCGCTTCGGACTGCTCCCAGGCTCGCTCGCTGGCAGGGCACAGCACGCCGGGGCGGTGCCGGCAGGTCAGCGCCTGGGCCTGGGCCTCCACCTGGTCGCGGGGCAGCACCAGCACGTCATAGAAGAAATAGACCCCCAGACCCGCCTGACGCGCCCGCTCGATCGACCGGCCCACGTGATCGATCCGCCCGTTCAGCCAGTGTCGCAGCTCGGTGGAGCGGATCGCGTCGGCGTGCTCCACGCCCGACAACGCCGTGGTGTCATAGACCGCCAGGGCGTTGTAGCCCAGCCCCTTAAGCTCCTGCGGATCGCGGTAGCGGGTTTCGACCACCGGCTCGCCGGGGTTGTCGATGATCGTCGCGAGCTTGAGCATGGCTGCCTTTGTAGCCCAACGCGAAAACCAAAGCAAAGCCGCCCCGCAGCCGGGGGTCAAGCGCCCAGCGATGGCGACGCCCTCGTGCGGTTGTGAGGGTTGGGGTGGCGCTGGGCGTGTGGGTCAGTTCGAGTTTGGGTGATCGGGCTTGGGTTATGAAGGCGGCGGGGGGAGTTGGTCGGCGTCGACCATTTCGCCGTAGAACGGATGATGGAGGTGGTCGGGCGCTTTGCCCAGGATCATATTCTGAAGCACGTCCACGGTGCGCTGGGTGATCTGGTCGATGGGCAGGCGGAAGTAAGCCAGCCCCTTGACTGGCTGCGTGTCGTGGGTCAGGTCGCTCAGGCAGACCACCGCCCGCTGCGCCGGCAGGTCGTCGCCCTGGGCAGCGGCGGCCTGGATCAGCGTCTGGAGGGGCGAGGTGAACGTGCGGCAGATCAAAGCGGTCA
>DASVCG010000410.1:0-2235 GCA_036381755.1 Phycisphaeraceae bacterium
CCGCAGGCGATCACCAGGCACAGGTGGATGAACGCCGAGAACAGCCGCTGGGTGCTCCACCAGTAGGCCATCGCGATCAGATAGAGAACCAGCAGAAGGTTCAACAGCATGGGTCAGGCTCCGGCCACGGGCTGGGGGGCTTGCTGGGCAGCGGCCCCTTTGTCGCTCAGAATGCGGGTGATCTCCTTGATGTCCGTGACGCCCTCGACGGCCTTGGCCAGCGCCGCCTCCTGGAGCCACAGCATCCGCTGCTTGCGCAGATAGGACCGCAAGGCGTCGAGGTTGCCCGCGGCAATGTGCGCCCGGGCCTGGTCGTCCAGCGACATCACCTCGAACACGCCCACCCGACCGCGGTACGCCAGCCCCGCGCACGCCGGGCAGGGCCGCTCCTTGTTCCCCACGATCACCTTCCCTGAGGCCTGGTAAAGCTGCGTCACCCGGTCCGGCGGCAGGTTCAGCTTCTTGAGCACCGCCGGGTCAGGCTTGTAAGGCGCCCGGCAGGTGGTGCACAGCTTCCGCACCAGCCGCTGGGCGATGATCATGCCCAATGCGTCCGCGGCCCGGCGAGGATCGCCCACCAGCTTCATCCACGTCCGCAACGCGGAAAACGTGTCCTCCTGCGGCCAGGTCAGGTAAAACCGCACCTCCTCCGCGCTACGCGCGATGGTCCGCGCCATCTGCACGTCCGCCAGCCGCGACAGCATCACCACGTTCGGGTCCGACCGCAGAATGACGCCCAGCTTCTCGTTGGCCTCCTGCGCCGAAATCCCCTCGGGCCAGATCTGCTGGCTCACCGCGTCGATCTCGAACTCCGGCTCCTCCTGAATGGAGACGATGCTGGAGGTGTACGGGTCGTGCTGACGCAGCAGGCTGTAGAGCGTCGTCGTCACGCCGTGGCCCGGCGGGGCGACCGCCACGACAACCCGCCCGTGCGAATTGATCTGCTCAAGCACCTGCTGACGCTGCGCCTCCAGCAGGCCCAACTGATCAAAGGGAATCCTGAGCCGCTGACCGGGGTTGATCACGATGCGCAGCGACAGGCCACGCGTCGAGCCGGCGGTCTCCACCTCCAGGCGGTGCCGGCCCAGCTCATGCGCATCAATCCCCAGCGAGCCGCTCTGCCGCTTGCGGCGGTCGGACACGTCCAGCGACGCAGCGGCTTTGAGATAGTCCACCAGCCGCAGCGCGACGGGCGGCTCCGGCGCCGGCTGAGCGTAGCGCACGCCGTCGATGGACACCGCCAGCGCCGCCTCCTTCCCGCTGACCGTCAGGTCGATCCGCTGCGCCTGGCGCGGCAGGGCGAAAGACAGCAGGCTCTCCAGCGCCTGATGCGCCGCCACGTCGGGGTGATCGCCCACCGGCACGTCCAGCGGCGTGTCCTTGGGCCCCAGCAGCGTCACCGACGCCTGCCCCTGCGCCCGCGCCTGCTGGAGCTGGTCGATCTTGCGGGTGAACGAATCCAGCGAGAAGGTCCACCGGGCCTCCGGGGGAACCTGCGTGTTGCGGTAATAGGCGTAGCCCAGGATGCCCCCGGCCAGGACGATCAGGCCCATGATCAGCCCCAGAGCGAACCAGGGAACCCACAGCATCAGCCCAAAGCCCACCACCGCCGCGCCCATCTGGGCGGTGTTGAGCCAGTGCCGGTTGAGGTAGTAGTACGCCGCGTCCTTGTCCAGGTGCGAAACCACCCACGCCCAGCCCACCAGGACCAGGACGAACAAGACGGGCTTGAACCAGCTCATCAGGAACACGGCGTCTTGGGCAAGGAGGTGGGTCATCATGGGATTTCTGGAATGGTTGGCGCCTCAGCGGGCGTGTCCTCCTGCGGGCCGGATCGCGGCGCGGGCCGTCTGCCGACGTCGGCACCATCACATCATCAGCCGGTGGAGATCCCCCGCAGCCGCATCTTGACCTCCTCGGCTGAGGGCGCCGCAGCCTGCGCCACGCGGGGATGAACGAACTGGCCCTCCACCAGGCTCACCAGGCTGTCCACGAAGGTCTGCATGCCCGCTTCGCGGTGCTCCTTGATCACCTCGCCCAGCTCGTGCTCGCGGCCTTCGAGGATGAATTTCCGCGTCGGCGGGCTCTGAAGCAAAACCTCCACCGCCGGCACGCGGGCCGGATTCTCGCGGATCGTCGGCAGGAGCTTCTGGTAGATGAACGCCTGCATCTGGAACGCCAGCAGGTTGCGGATCGCCTGGCGCTCCTCGGGGGGGAACAAATCGTAAATTCGGC
>DASVCG010000411.1:0-3554 GCA_036381755.1 Phycisphaeraceae bacterium
AGGCCGATCACTTTCATAACCGACGCCCCGCTCCAAGCAGCCGGCCCCGCGCCCGTCCTGCTGGACCCCGCCCATCAGCCCTTGCCCGAAGCCAGCTTCTCCCTGCTGGGCGAAAGCCTGGCCGTCTGGGCGCCCCGCGCCCCAACCGCAGGCTTCTACGCGGTGCGCCAGGGCGATCAGACGCTTGGCCTGACCGCGGCCAACATCGACCCACGCGAAAGCGACCTGCGCCGCATCGACCTGGACCAGCTCCGCCAAGCCCTGCTCCATCAAGCCAGCCAGGTTTCCACGCAGACCCTGGCAGCACAGGAATCATCAGGACGCCCGCAGAGCAAGCCGTTGTGGGGCTGGATGCTCGCCGGGGCCGGCATCGCCCTGACGGGTGAGATGCTCCTGATCCACCACTGGACGCGAAGACGCGCACCATGACGATGCTGGAGGACATCCTGTGGCAGCCGTTCTTCCCGCCCGCGCTGATTTGGGCCGGCGCAGCCATCCTTGCTGCGCTGAGCCTGTTGACTTACGCCGCCGCCTGGCGAAGCCCGCGCCTCCTGGACGCCCTCCGCAGCAGCGTGCTGTTGATCATGCGCCTGATCCTCATCGCCGCCTTGACGCTCCTCTTGCTAGGCCCCAGCCGCATCCCGCCCATCACCCACCAGCCCGACTCGCCTCGCCTGACGATCCTGCTGGACACCTCCGCCTCCATGCAGGCGCCCGACGTCGACGGCCAGCCGCGCATCAGCTTCGCCGCGAAACACTGGCTCAACCCCGAGCAGCTCGCCCGCTGGCAATCTTCATTCAACGTGGATCTGCTCGCCTTCGACGAGTCCCGGCGTCCGCTTGCGCCTGATGCGCTGAATCAGCCGCCCGAAGTGCTCGCCACCGGACAAGTCACGCACCTGGTCCGCAGCGTGCAGGAGGTGCTGGCCGATCTGGCCCAGCCGCCGCCCGGCTCAGCGATGCTGCTGCTAAGCGACGGGCACGACACACTCGATGAGCCGATCGCCCCCGCCGTCACGCTGGCCCGCGCGCGGGGCATCCCCATCCACGCCGTGCCCCTGGGCGGCCCGAACCTCCAGCGAGACATCGCCCTCACCGCCACGCCCGCCCAGGAATTCCTCCTGCCCGGCGAACCTGGGCAGATCCTCGTCAAAATCCTCCACGCCCACGCCCTGCACACCGCCACCACGCTGCACGTACGCTGCCTCGACGAGCACCGCACCCAAAGCGTGCGATTCACCGAGGAAGGCAGCGTCACGCTCACCCTGCCGGTCCGCCACGACCAAAGCGGCCTCTACGAGTACGAGCTGCGCCTGGACCCGCTGCCCGGTGAGATCGAAACGCGCAACAACCGCCAGGTCATCTTCCTCCAGGTGCTGGAAAAGCGGATCAAGGTGCTGCTGCTGGAAGGCCAGCCTTACTGGGACACCAAGTTCATCGCCCAATCGCTGCGCAAGGACGACCGCATCGAGCTGGCGCAAATCTCCCAGCTAGCCGCCGACCGCCAGCAGCGGATCATCACCCGCGCCGATGACCACGCCGCAGCCATCCCCCGCACGCTCGACGAACTGGCTGCATACGACCTGATCATCCTCGGCCGCCAACTGGAGCATCTCCTACCGCTGGAAACCGCCAGGCTCCTGCCGCGATACGTGGCCGACCTCGGGGGACGGGTCATCTTCGCCCGCAGCCGCGCCTACGACCCCCAAACCCCACAAGGCCAAGCGCTGGCCCAGGCCCTGGCGGAGATCGAGCCCGTCGTCTGGGGTCAGGGCGCGTTGCAGGATCAGCAAGTGGTGCTCACCCCCGCAGGCCGGCAACACCCCTGCTTCGCCCTGCTGGGCCAGCCTGATGCCAGCAGCGGATCATTCCTGGACGCCCTGCCCCCCTTGACCTTTCTGCCCGTTGTCGAGCGTGAAAAGCCCACCGCCATCGTCCTGGCGCGCGCCCGGCCCGCGGGTCTACCCCCTTCCGCCCCGCCGGGCCAGCCCGTCATCGTCACCATGCCCCACAGCCGCGGGATGGTCGCCGCCGTGCTGGGCGAGGGCCTGTGGCGATGGAGCCTTGGCCACCGCGACGACAGCAACGCCCCCTCCGCCGGCCTCTTCGACCGCTTCTGGTCCAACCTGGCCCGCTGGCTCATCATGGGCAGCGACTTTCAGCCCGGTCAGGCGTTCGCCATCCGCCTGGCCAGCCGCACGGTCCAGGTCGGCCATCCGCTGGACATCGACCTCATCAGCCGCTTCCTCGTGGCGGAGGATTTTCCCATCGCGTTAACCGTGGAAGACCCGCAAGGCCAGCGTCACATTCTTTCGCCCCGCCCCGTTGCCGGCCCCAGCCGCCGCCGCGCTTCCTTCACACCCACGCAAAGCGGCGTCTACCGCGTCCTCGCCCAATCGCCCGCGCTGACCGACGCGCCGCTGGAATCGCGCTTTACCGCCTACGATCTGGACCTGGAGCGGCTCCAGTCTTCCGCCCACCCGCACACACTCGGCGCACTGGCCCAGGCCACAGGCGGCACGCTGCTGAACCCCCACACGCCCCAGCAGCTCCTGCCCATCCTTCAGCAACACCGGCGTGCGATGCTCGAAACGCCGCCTGAGCCGCAATTCATCTGGAACCGCGGCTGGGTGCTGACGCTGCTTCTGCTGTGGGCCGGGCTCGAATGGCTTTTCCGCAAGCAGGGAGGGTTGCTGTGAAAGCCCATCGCCTTTGGCAATTCCTGCACGATGCGCACCGACGGCTCCGCCGCAGCCAACTGCTCTGCGCCGCGTTGCAGAGCCTGGGCTGGCTGTTGATCGCGATACTGATCGCCATCGTCCTCGACGCCATCGCAGGCTTCGACGCGCCGGGCTTGATCGCGCTGGACCTGTGCCTGGCCGCATCCGTGCTGGCCGTCGCAGCGAGCCTGCTTCATCTTCGCTGGCGTCTGCGCCTCGACCCGCAGCGCCTCGCATCGCTGGTGGAGCACCGCCTGGGGCTGGCCCGCAGCCGATTGATCAACGCGGTGGAGCTGGCTGGCGACGCTTCATCCGCCACCAGCGCATCCCTGCGCTCGCACGCGGTCCTCCTGGGCGATGAGCTGGCCAGCCGCCTCGACGTCCAGGCCCTTGTCGATCCGCGCCCAATCCAAAAAGCGGCCAAAACCCTGGCCCTGATGCTGGCTGGAACGCTCGCAGCCTTCGCGCTGATGCCCTCGGTGTTCCTGGCGGTGGTGCCCCGATTGCTCGCGCCCACCGCCGACCTGCCCCCGTTCACACGGCTGACGTTCGACGTGCAAATCTCGCCCGACCGCCTCCACGCCGGCCACCCCGCGGACATCCTCGCCCGCATCAGCGGCCCCAGCCTGCCCCGCGACGCCGACGTGGTCTTCATCCATAACGACAGCACGCGCCACGCGCTGCCCATGATCAGCCTGACCGCCCCAACCGCAAACACCTCTGCCGACGAAGCCGCTCGTTTTCTGCTCCACCTGGACCGCGTCGATCGACCGCGCCGGTTCTACATCACCACGCCCCACGGCCGCAGCCGCACCTACGAGCTGCCCGTCCTGA
>DASVCG010000412.1:0-2572 GCA_036381755.1 Phycisphaeraceae bacterium
CGAGGTTCAGATCCCCGCGCGCACGCCCACCTTCTGCCCGGGCTGCCCGCACCGCGACTCCTCCAGCGTCCTATTGGAGCTTCGCCAGGACCTGCTCGACCCGCAGTACATGCTCCGCGTGCACAAGCGCAAGCCGGTGGACCTGGTCTGCCACGGCGACACGGGCTGCTACACCATGCTCATGTTCGAGCCCAACAAGCCCTTGATGCACAACTACAGCGGCATGGGCCTGGGCGGCGCGACCGGCGCGGGCGTGGACCCCTTCATCGAGAACAAGCAGATCGTCTTCATGGGCGACGGCACGTTCTACCACTCGGGCCAGGTCGCCATCAGCCAGAGCATCTACAACGGCCAGGACATCACCTACATCATCCTGGACAACAAGACCACGGCGATGACCGGCCACCAGGGCCACGCGGGCCTGGAACTGGACCTGACCGGCAAGCCGATGAACCCGCTCGAGATCGAGCGGATCGTGCAGGGGATGATCCCCAAGAAGCTCAAGCGCGACGTTCGGCTGGTGCGCATCAACCCCGCGGACCGCGCGCGTTACCGCAAGCTGCTGGAGCAGACGATCCTGGCTGATGGGGTCAAGATCGTGATCGCTGACAAGGAGTGCGGCATCACGCGCTACCGCCGCGTCCGCCGGGCCCAGCAGCAGGAGCTGAGGCAGAAGGGCTACCTGAGCCGCGCGACGCACATGAACGTGGCGACGGAGGTGTGCGAGTATTGCCTGGAGTGCACCAACCAGACCGGCTGCCCGGCGTTGAAGGTGGTGCAGACCGACTACGGCCCCAAGATCCAGACCGACTTCTCCACCTGCGTCAACGACGGCGCCTGCCAGCGCACCAACGCCTGCCCCAGCTTCGAGGAGGTCACCGTCCTGCGCCGCCAGCCGCAGCGCATGGGCGATGAGTACGTGGACCTGTCGGACCTACCCGAGCCGCCCCGGCCCATCCACGCCGACCAGGACATCTGGCGCTGCTACCTGGCGGGCGTGGGCGGGATGGGCATCGGCACGGCGACGAGCATCCTCGTCCTGGCGGGGCATCAAATGGGCTACCACGTCCAGTTCCTGGACAAGAAGGGGCTGGCGATCCGCAACGGCGGGGTGTTCTCGCAACTGGTCTACACGCGGCCCCATCGCGGCCAGGCGACGCCGCCCACCACGGCGTTGATCCCCTACGGCAAGGCGGACCTGCTTTTGGGCATCGATCTGCTTGAGGCTTGCCGGGCGATCGACCCCAAGCACCCGTACCGCGTGGCCTCGCCGCAGCGCACCGCCGCGATCATCAACACCGCCAAGACGCCCACCGTCCTGACCCTGATGGGCCGGGAGGATTTCCAGGCGGATCAGGTGGAGCGGATCCTTGCGCGGTACACGCACCCGGATCATTTCGTCGCCTTCAACGTGGGCGACCTGTGCGAGCGCGTGCTGGACAACAAGCTCTACGCCAACATCATGATGCTGGGCATCGCGTTCCAGAAGGGGCTGCTGCCCTTGAAGCGTGAGGCCATCGAGCACGCCATCCGGGCGATCACGCGTGACCAGGCACAGCGGAACCTGCGTGCGTTCAACATCGGCCGCAAGATCGCGGTGCGGCCGGACCTGTTCGTGGTCGAGCCGCAGCACGAGTACGAAAGCGCCCGGCGGGCGCTTCGCCGGAAGGTGAACACGCTGCGCTCCTGGTACGGCGGGCGGCGCGGGCAGGTGATCGCGAAGCAGTTCCGCGTGCTGATGAAGCAGACGCTGCGCGCCACCCGCGGCCTGCGCGTCGACGACCAGCTTATGCGCGACGTGGTCATCCGCGCGTACGATTGCGTCATCTGGGGCGGCATCGAGTACGCCCAGCGCTACTGCAAGCGGCTGGTGAGCGTGTTCAACAAGGACCACCCCGATTACGGCTACGCCCTGACCCGCGCGGTGGTGTGGAACCTGGCCAAGGTGATGCTCATCAAGGATGAGGTGTACGTGGCGGCGCTGCTGACCAACCCCGAGAAATACAAGCGCGACCGCAGGCGGTACAACGTCAACCCCGAGCGGGGCGACCGGATCATCTACCGCCACCACAACCGCCCGGAGTTTGAGCTGCTGGGCCTGACCCTGCGGTTTGAGTGGAAGAGCCGTGACTGGCAGTTGCGGCTGCTGTCCGGGGCGCGCTTCCTGCGAAGGCTGCTGCCGCAGTGGCACCAGCAGGAGCGCCAGTTCCGCGACTGGTACGAATCGATCGTCGACCGCCTGGAGTGGCACGGCCCGCGGGACTATCAGCGATGGGTGGCGATTTTGAGCGCGCCCGCCTCGGTCACCGGCTTCCGCGAGGTGCGTTACCCGAAGATGGAGGCCGCCCGCCGACGTGCTGAGCAACTGCTGGTCATGGACCCCGAATCCTTCGTGCCCCGCACCGAGGTGGACGTCACCAGCGAGGGCACCATCCGCCTGCCCGTCCTCACCGGCGCCGGCGTGTGAGAACGACGCAGAGGGCAGGGGGCAGCCGCCTACCCGCTATTCCTATCGCAGGCGTGAAGCGGTGAAGTTGGCCCCGTCGCGGTGGGCGAGCCATTGCCGGGCGTC
>DASVCG010000413.1:0-3492 GCA_036381755.1 Phycisphaeraceae bacterium
CAACATCAGACTTAAGAGGCTCGGCTGCCAGTCGGGACATGGGGGAATCCACCCAAGTAAATCAACTGTGCATCAGAGACCTCAATATAACATCAGCCTTCGGCGCGTCAAGCAAAATCTGGCGTGCCTTTGTGCCCCATATCGGGAGATCGCCACCGGCTACGGCGGCGCGACTTGGCTGGGCGGCGGATGCCCTGCTGGGCTGGCTGAGATGGGTGCGGCCCGACTCACGTCAGCCTTCGCTACGGGCCTGCAAACACCAGACATCCGGTTCCATATTGTTGCCTGCCACCACCCACAGCGAGCCGTCGAAGACAAACACGCTGGCGGCGTGGCGCGGGGCCCAGGGCGTGCCCGGCAACTCTTCCCACCGCTCGCCATCCGCTGAGCACCACACGTCGTTGCGGTTGCCGACGCCGGCGCTGCACCCCTCCAGCACCCACAGCCGATCATCGAAGACAGCCACCTCGTGATATTGACGCGGCGGCCAGGGCGGCGGCGATGGCGCCCGCTCCCAAGCCACGCCGTTGGCGCTGCTCCAGACCGTATTGCTATACAGACGCTGCGGCCGCCCCGGCGTGTCGTAGGTGCCGCCGCCTAGCAGCCAGATCCGGCCGCGCCACACGGCACTGCCGCCGATCATCCCGCACGGCGCCCACGGCGCGTCGTCGAGCACCTGACGCCACGCCTTGCCGTCCTCGGAGCACCACACGTCCGCATAGTACCGCTCCTCGGCGGGCGCGAACTGGGGCAGGGTCTGCCCCCCCATCACCCACAACCGGTCTGCGAACGCGACCGTGTGGTGCAACACCCGCGGACCCCAGGGGGCTTGCCGAGTGACGCACGTCCAATGCACGCCGTCCTCGCTGCTCCAGACATCGGACTGGTAGTGCCCCTGGTTGGCGTCGCCGCCGATGACCCACATGCGGCCGCGATGCACGGCGTAGCCGGCGGTATGCCGCCCCTCCCACGGCGCTTCGCGGCACATCAACTCCCAGCGCCTGCCGTCAACAGAACTCCACACCTCGCTGTTGCAGATCCGCGGGAAGTGCGTCTTGTCGTCCGGATTCCACCCGCCCAGCAGCCACATCCGGTCCTGAAAGACCAGCGCCCCGGCACCGTCACGCGCAGCAAACGCAGCCCGATCAGTGACACATCGCCACTGGTAACGCCCGTTGATCGCCATGCGACGGTTCCCCGACATCGCCGAGCCGCCAGCCATGATGCCCCCTCACAGCCCGAATATCCGCTTGGGATTGTCCGCCAGGATCTGCTCCACCAGGGCGCGGCTGACCCCCAGCTCGTGCAGCAGGCCAAGTCGGTACGGGTAAAAGTCGTCCTCACCGAAGCCGACGTCGCTGCCCCACAGCAACCGTGTGGTGTCGCAGCGACGCAGCAACTCCCGCATCGCCCCCGCGTGGGGCCCGCAGAGGCAGCCCCAGAGGTTCGGCGCCGCCTCCAGAACCGCGAGCGCCTCACGCCAGTGCTCCAGCAGGCCGCAGTGCCCGAGGATGATCCGCACCCGGGGGTGCCGGCGGGCCAGCAGGCCGATCTGCGCCGGGAGCGAGAAAGGCGGCGTGCCGTCGTGGAACAGCATCGGCACGTCGTACTGCGCCGCCAGCGCACAGATCTCGTCCATGGCCGCGGTGCTGACGCTCGCGCCCTGAAGCCAGGGGTGAAACTTGATCCCGCAAAAATGCAGGTCGCGGAGGCAGCGCTCGACCTCCGCCAGCGCTTCCTCCGGCTCCCACGGCTGCGCCGTGCAGAACGGCAGCATCATCCCGCCCGACCGCGTCGCGGCCTCGGCGATGATGTCGTGATCGCAGCGGAGGCTGCCATCGTGGAGCAGACCCAGGGTCGGGAGCACCACGGCGTGGGTGACGCCGTGACGCCTCGCTCGCGCCACCCAGGCTGAAGGATCAGGCGGCGACTCCCCGCGCCGGGACCACCAGTGCGTGTGGGCATCAACGATCATCGTGAGCACCCCGCCATGGCGAAAGGCGAATCCATCAACCCCAACACACGCAGCAGATTCCCACGGTAGATGCTTGGGTGGGACCGCACCGGCAGCATCGAATCGGCCTGCCGCAGCTCGAACGGCATCGGGTTGCGCGGGAAGCCGCTCCCGAAGATCAGACGATCCTCGCCAAACCGGCTCAGCAGGCCCGACAGCGTCCACGGCCGCACGAAGCTCAGCTCGATCCAGAGATTGCTGGGAAGCTGATCGGCAAGCGGGCGGAGGTCGTAGCTGTGATCGGTCGCGCCGGCGTGCCCGAGGATGAATCGCGTCCCAGGGTGCCGTAGCGAGAGAAACAGGACCTGGGCTGGGCTCCCGCCCGTGTGCGGCCCCGTGTGGAGGTAAACAGGCATGTTCACCCGCCCCGCCTCAGCGACCAGTGGGTCCAGCAGATCATCGTTGGGCAGAAAACCCTGAAGCATCGGATGCAGCACGAGCATCCGCGCGCCGCGCTCGGCGGCGCGACGGAGTTCGTCAAGGCCCCGCTCACCCGACCAAGGCGTGATGCTACACGCCGGGATCAGCCGCTCCGGGTTCGCCGCCGCCAGGGCGAGGATACGATCGTTGCCCGCGGTGTTCGCCCAGGCGATCTCCCGATCCTCTGGGCAGATGACCGCCGCCGCAACACCGCTGACGTCCATCGCGTAGAGCAGCGCATCGGCCGTGACGGCGGTTTCCCGCTCCGTCCCGGGCGTGCAGTAACCGTCGATAATGGTGTCGGCATGCAAGGCGTCTGATCCTTTCGCCCCCACCCGTCACCCCAATCATGATGCCTATATGTGCCCGCGATGCATCATTCGTGATGAGAAAGCATCACCGGCTTCATTGCCGGGCATCCTCAGCCACTTGGAGTGCCGATGGTCGCAGTCCGATCAGCGTTCGGTGTCGGTGCGGCTTGGAGCAGGTGCGCGCCAATCGTTTCCAGAGAGCGCAGAACCGGCGCGTAGACCGAGGCGACCTGGCGGGCCTGCTCCCGTTCACGCCCCGATTCGTACGGAATGGCGGCGAGCTGCGCGAACCGCCGCATCCCACGTGCATCTTCGTCGCTCAGCAGGCGTCCCTGCAACCGCTCGAGCACCTGATCGGCTGAGAGCCCCGGCGAGGACAAAAGCGATTCCCCGCAGGCGCGCAGTGGTTTGTCGTAGAAGTTCTGGACGATCCGACCTAGCTCGTTACGAACCAGCCACACCACATCGAAACCCGGTACGGGCGTGCCATAGAAACGCAGCCGCCCCTCCATCAGGCGTGAAAACCGCGAGCCTTCAAAAAAAGTTTGTACGGGATCGGCTGTCACCTGTCCGACCTTCGCTACAAGCGAAGCTCGCGTCTCGTTCGGCGATGGCTCGACCAGCGTGACGCGACCGCACAGTTGCGCCCAGGCAGAACCCAGATATCGTTCCAAGCGGCGCTCCAGCTTCGTCAGCGCGGGCTCTTCGTACAGCTCCGGTTTTTCGTAGTGGACCTCGACGATCTCG
>DASVCG010000414.1:0-12547 GCA_036381755.1 Phycisphaeraceae bacterium
CACACCAGATCGCACGCCCGCGTCAACTCATAAAAGACGATCAGCGGGCTATGGTTAAAATCCTCACCAGATGCTGCGCGCCGCGGCCCGGCGTCCGGGCGGGGCGGGTTGAACGCTTGGCCAGCGATGGAAGGGGCGGGAGTCATCGGCGGGCAGGTCACCCCATTTATTAAAAAGAAGGCCGGAAGAGGCGGGGTGGGGGGGTGCTTCGAAGCCTCTTCCGGCCAATCTGTTCCTTAGGGGCACGAATCAATCAACGGCCTGCTCCTGAACCAATGCTGCGCTGCTGCTCGATCGCCCGCGGAAAGAGAATGTTGTTCTCCTTGTGCACGTGCTGATGGGTGTCAGCCTCCAGTTGGCGCAGGCCATCGAGCGTGGCGCGGAAGGTGCCGCACGCCTCGGGCGGGGGCGTAAAGTCGCTGGAAAGCTCGCGCATCCGCGCCAGGTCGCGCCCAGCGTCGTCGTGCTCGTGCTCCATGACGCGGACGGGGTTGGTCAGATCGAGCATCCCCTGCCCGCCGGCCGCGGACTGCTGCGCCTCAAGCTGGCGGATGAGGGGGAAGAGAATCTGCTCCTCCTTGAGCATGTGCGATTCCATCTCCGCGGCGAAGCGAGCGAAGATACCGTCGAGCTCCAGCAGCCAGGGGTGCAGTTGGCCATGCACCGCGGCCACCTTGCGGACCATCTCCCCCAGCCGGGGCAGCTCGCGCTTGAGGTAAGCGTGGTGCGTCTGCTCGATGTGGTCAGCCAGATCGGTCAGGCTCGCCTGCGACCAGTCCTGCTGATCGTTCTGCGCCGCGGACTGGCTCTCTTCATCGGCCAGGAGCAGGCTCAAAACAGTGTGGGCATCCAGGCCCTTGGCCTCACAGGCTTCCTGGAGGGTTCGCTTGCCGCCACAGCAGTAGTCCAAGCCCAGCCGCTCAAAGAGGCGGGACCGGCTGGGACGCTGCGTCACCAACTCGCCGACGGTCGTTTGAATCGTGGGGGTCGCGCTCATGGTGGGTACTCCTGGATCCGCATCGCCGGCTGGGGCCTGGGCGGGCGTATCGCTTGAACGGGTTGAGGAATCCGGCTTGGTTCGGCGGGCGTGCTTGCAGCGGGGCGTCGGCTGGCTCGGGTCCACCCCTCGACGCGTGGCCATCTCCTGACCCACCGCCTGGAGCTGCTGATCGTTGAGCAACCGGCGAGCCAGCGGAAACACCACCTCGTCCTCCAGACGGATGTGCTGCTCATACCTGCGGCGGAGCCCGTCCAGCAGGTGAATCAACCGCTGGGTCTGCTCCTGCGAGAGCGCTCCCTCCTCCAGCCAGCAATCCACCAGGGCGTTGGCGGCCTCATGCGCGTCCTGGGCGGCCCGATGATCGTCCTCCAGCGCCTCGATCTCCTCCCAGAGCGATTGCACCGCGGAGGATTCGATCTGCCGCAGGCGGGGAAAGAGGCTCTCCTCCTCGTCAGCGGTGTGCCAGGGCGCCGCGTTGCGGAAGTAGCGCACAGCCTTGATGAGGGCTTCGCGGTCGCGGGCGTCCAGCGGCCCGCCCCGTTGGCGGTGGGCCACGTCGCGCATGGCCTCCAAAAAGCGCTCGATCCGCCGATGACAATCCATCAGCAGCCCCAGCGGCTGATCAAAGCCGTGATCCGAGGATTGACCGATCTGTACGGGCATTGCCAGTTCTCCCGTCTGAATCCAGCCCCCTTGGGCCGGCTGGGCCCGTCCTCCCGCGGAACGGCCCTCCCTCTCCGCGGCCAATCCCCCTCCGACACCGCCTCATCGCCACGCTGGCCAGCCCTTCATCCGCGGCCTTCCCTGGTGAGGCCGAGCCCAAGCATGACTTCACCTATTCCTTTACTCACGGCTCAACTCTCCCAAGCGTTCGCGCCGGGGCAGGAGCCAGGCTATTTCCACCCAATAATAACTATCTGGATTTATAAATCCAAAATCATCTTGATACCCAGCATAAAATGCCTAAACTGGATGTCAAGGTCTAAATATTGAAAATTTCATCGTGGAAAACCCGGAGCCCCTCCCCATGTTCTCCCAAACCGTTGAATATGCTCTGCGGGCAGTGGTATTTATGGCCGGTGAGCCCGACCGCCCCATGACCACCCAGGAAATCGCCCAGCACACGCTCGTCCCCCGCGGGTATCTGTCCAAGGTGCTTCAGTACCTGAGCCGGGCCGGCCTGGTCACCGCCCAGCGCGGGCTGCATGGCGGCTACTGCCTGGCCCGCTCGCCTCAGCAGATCACCGTCCTGGATGTGGTTAACGCGGTGGACCCGGTCCAGCGCATCCATACCTGCCCCCTGGGCATCGAGATGCACGGCAAGAACCTGTGCCCGCTGCACCGCAGGCTGGACCAGGCCCTGGCGTTCATCGAAAAAGCTTTTGGCGAATCGACCATCGCCGACGTGCTCGACGAGCCCTCGCAGAGCAAGCCCCTGTGCCGTGTTAGCCCCGACGGGAGCAAAAAGCTGCCCGCCTGAGCCCTCCGCTGACCGCTAACCCGCTGCGTCTTTCCCCCGCGATTCGGAAGCTGCCATGCTGGATCTGGACACGCCCCTGCCTGAGCTGTTGCAGCGTCACCCTGCGGCCCGCGCGGTGCTGGACCGCTACGGCCTGCGCTGCTGCGAAGCGGCCCAGGGGTCGGGGAAGTCGATCCGCTATTTCGCCCGCGCCCACGGCGTGCCCGAGGGGCAGTTGCTGCAGGAGCTGCAGGCAGCGGCAGCGGCATCACGGGCGGATGAGCCATCCCCAGCCCAGGCTGCGCCCCTGGCGGCTGCGGCGCCTCCCTGGGGTGATGCGATCTATCGGCCGTACTTCCTGGCGGGCATCGCCATCGTTCTGACCTTCGGCGCCACCTGGGGCGCTTACCTGCTGTGGCGGATCGGCCAGGCGGGCCACTTCACGGGCGCAAGCCTTTTTGAGATCAACGCCCATGGCCACGCGCAGATCTTCGGGTGGGTAGGCCTGTTCATCATGGGCTTTGCGCTTCAAGCCTTCCCGCGGATGTGGCGGGTGACGCTGCGTCAGCCGCGGCTGGTCCACGGGGCGCTGGGGCTGATGGTGACGGGGATCGTGCTGCGATCCCTGGGCATGACCGTGCCGACCGCGGGATGGGCGATCCCCGCGGCCATGACGGGCGGGGCGATGGAAATCGCCGCGATTGTGCTCTTCGTGGGTCTGCTGGCGGACGCTCGGCGGCGAAGCCCCGTCCCACGCGAGCCGTACATGGCCTTCATCGCCGCGGCGCTGGCCTGGTTTGTGATCCAGGCGGGCTTCGACCTCTGGCACACCTGGGCCACGATGGCGGCGCCAGATCAAGCAACCCTGATCGTGCAGGTGTCCACCTACCAGGCGCCCTTGCGCGACATGCAGATCCACGGCCTGGCGCTGATGATGATTCTGGGCGTGTCGATGCGGGCGCTGCCGGCGATGTTCGGCGTGCCGCGCACCAGCGATCGGCGGGCCTGGGCGGCCCTGGCGCTATTGACCGCGGGGGTCATCGGCGAGATAGCGGCCTTTTTGGCCTATCGCTGGACGGGTCAGCACGCCTGGGCGGCCGGGCTGCTGATTGCGTGGGCGATGCTGGCCGCGGGGGCGGCGCTGGTCGTCTGGCCCTGGCGGCTTTGGCGGCCGATGCCCCGCGCCGACCGCAGCACCAAGTTCATCCGCGCCGCCTATGGCTGGCTGATGGTGTCGCTGACGATGCTGCTGGCGCTGCCGGTGTACCAGGCGGTCAGCGGCCTGCCCTTCAGCCACGCCTACTACGGGGCGACGCGGCACGCGATCACCGTGGGCTTTATCTCGCTGATGATCATGGGTTTTGCAGCGATGGTCGTGCCGGCACACCGCGGCATCGACGCCCGCCGCCTCCCGTCGCTTCTGGGCCCGTTTGTGCTGGTGAACCTGGGCTGCCTGATGCGGGTGACCCTGCAAATCGGAACGGACTGGCTGCCCTCGTCCTATGCCGTGGTGGGGGTCAGCGGCGTGCTGGAGGTGACCGGCCTGGCGTGGTGGGCGGGGCATCTGGTTCGCCTCATGCTGATGAATCCGGCCGACACCGCAGCCAATACAACCCGCACGATGACGGGCGTGCGGTTCGATGTCACGGTGCGCGAGCTGGTCTGCAAGTACCCCCAGCTTCAAGGCGCGCTGGGGAGCGCGGGGATCGATTCGGCGCAGGAAGGGCACCTGACGCTGGCGGAGCTGGCTGACCGCCTGCGCTGGCCGCGGGAGGACCTGGTAATCTGGATCGGGCAGCGGGTGGTTCGTGCCGAGCCGGCGTGCTGCGCATCCGGGGGCGCGTCCGGGAGTTGTCAGCAGTGCTCCAGGCAGCCAGCACGAACCGATGACGGCGTTCGTGGAGAACCGTCCGGCCAAGTGCCGAAAGGATAGAATAGGAAGCATTGGAGCGCGTGACGCTCATGACAGGATCATGGGGATGAGCCGCGAAGCGCTAAGAGCGACGGGGTGGGGGCTGGCGGCCACGCTGGCGCTGGCGGCGCTGATCCTGATCGGCTCGCGGAACCTGGCGCACTTCGACGCGGCGCTGGTCGCCTACACATTCGCCACGCTGTTCGCGACGTTCGGCATCATCTACCGCTACGCGATGTGGCTGCAGCGCCCGCCCACAGCCATGTATTTCAAGCGCGGCTGGCAGGTGTTCCTCCACCCCCAGTGGCTGGGCCGGAACCTGGTGGTGTGGGTCAAGCGGCTGGCGGCGGGCTTCGCGGCCAACGACTTCATCTGGCGGCGGGGCAGGCTGCGATGGAGCGCCCACTGGCTGATCATGTGGGGCTGCGTCATTGCTGTGGCCATCACCTTCCCGCTGGTGTTCGGGTGGATCCACTTCGACACGGTCCCCGGCGACCTGACCCGCTACCGCGTGTTCGTCTTCGGCTTTCCGACGTTCGCATTCCCCACCGAGTCGCTGGTGGCGTTCGTGCTCTTCCACGGCCTGGTGTGGTCGAGCCTGCTGGTGATCCCCGGCGTGATGCTGGCGATGCGCCGGCGCATGCGCGACCGCGGCGCCGCATCGGTGCAGCAGTTCGGCGAGGACATCCTGCCGCTCCTGGCGCTGTTCGCCATCAGCGTCACCGGCCTGCTGCTGTGGGTCAGCTACGAGTGGATGCACGGCTACGCGTATGATTTCCTCGCGATCACCCACGCGGTGACGGTGATCCTGACGCTGCTGTGGCTGCCGTTCGGCAAGTTCTTCCACATCTTCCAGCGGCCGGCGCAGCTTGGCGTGGCCTTCTACAAGGACGCCGCGGCGCACCAGGGGCCGGCCACGTGCGCCCGCTGCGGCGAGCCGTTCGCCAGCCCCATGCAGGTGGAGGACCTGATCACCGTCGAGCGTCAGCTCGGCTACCGCTACGAGACGCCGGGCATCGAAGGCGTCGACCACTATCAGCGGGTCTGCCCCAGGTGCCGACGCGCCATGCTGGCGCTGGCGCAGGGCCGGCTGATGCGCGGCTTTCAGGTGGGAGAGGAAGCGGCTGGATGAGGGCGACATGCGCAAAGACGCGGCGCGGGGCGGATAAGGAATAAAGATGAATGCTCCCCTCGCCGCCGGTTCTCCCGATCGGTCCGCGTGGTCGCCCTGAAAAAGAAGGTGCTTCATGGCTGATGTGCCCACGAATGAGATCAACGTCATCCGCCGCTTCGGGCCGCATCTGGCGTACATGGACGGCGCGCGCCTCGACAGCGGCGCTGAGCCGGACAAGCTGGTCAAGACCCACTGCTGCTTCTGCGGTCAGCAGTGCGGCATCCAGCTCAAGGTCAAGGACAACCAGGTCATCGGCTTCGAGCCGTGGTACGAGTTCCCCTTCAACCGCGGGATGCTCTGCCCCAAGGGGGTCAAGCGCTACCTCCAGCAGGCGCACCCGGACCGGCTGACCACCGCGCTTCAGCGCGACCCGTCCGCGGAGGGGGGGTTCTCGCCGCTGCCTTACGAAGAGGCGATCCGGCGCACCGCTCAGGCGATCGACCGCATCCAGCGCGAGCACGGCCACGACGCGTTCGCCATCCTCACCGGCGCCAGCCTCACCACGGAAAAAGCCTACCTCATGGGCAAGTTCGCCCGCGTCTGCCTCAAGACGGCCAACATCGACTACAACGGCCGGCTGTGCATGGTCAGCGCCGCAGCGGGCAACAAGAAGGCCTTCGGCATCGACCGCGCCGCCAACCCCTGGAGCGACATCCCCAAGGCCGAGCTGGTCTGGATCAGCGGCTCCAACGTCGCCGAGTGCGCCCCGATCACCACCGACTACGTCTGGCAGGCGCGCGAGAACGGGGCCCGGATCATCGTCGTCGACCCCCGCATCACCCCCATCGCCCGCACGTGCGATCTGTTTTTGCCCATCAAGCCTGGGCGCGACGTGGCGCTGTTCAACGGCATCCTGCACCTGATGATCGAGCACGGCTGGATCGACCGCCCGTTCATCGAGCGCTACACCGTCGGGTTCGACGCGGTGGCCCAGCACGTCAAGCAGTGGACGCCCAGGCGCACCGCCCAGGTGACCGGCGTCAGCGAGCAGGCGATCCGCCAGGCCGCGCAGTGGTGGGGCACCGCGCGCACCAGCTTCCTGCTGCACGCCCGCGGGATCGAGCACCACAGCCACGGCGTGCAGAACGTGCTGGGGGCGATCAACATGGTGCTGGCGTCGGGGCGGATCGGGCGCGAAGGCTGCGGCTATTCGACCATCACCGGCCAGGGCAACGGCCAGGGCGGGCGTGAGCACGGGCAAAAGTGCGATCAGCTCCCGGGCGGGCGCGACGTCGACGACCCCGACGCCCGCCGATACGTCGCACAGGTGTGGGGCGTGGACGAGCGCGACCTGCCCGGCCGGGGCGTGGACGCCTACGAGATCATCCGCAAGATCGACCGGGGCGAGATCAAGGGGCTGCTGACGATCTCGTTCAACCCTCGCGTGTCGCTGCCGGACAGCGATTTCGTCCGCGGAGCGCTCAGGAAGCTGGATTTTTACGTCGCGATCGACTTTTTCCTCAACGAGACCGCCCGCCACGCCGACATCGTGCTGCCCGGCTCGCTCCAGGAGGAGGACGAGGGCGTGGTGTGCCAGACCGAGGGGCGCGTCATCAAGATCAACAAGGCCATCGACCCGCCCGGCGAAGCGAAGCAGGACTGGCGGATCATCCAGGACATCGCTCGCGCCCTGGGCCGGCCGCATGGCATGAACTTCCGCAACCCGCGCGAGATCTTCGAGGAGCTGCGCATCGCCAGCAAGGGCGGCGTGATCGACTACTCCGGCATCACGTGGGAGAAGGTCGAGCGGCAGTACGGCGTGTTCTGGCCCTGCTACAGCGAAGACCCCCAGGGCCGGCCGATCGAGGATCACCCCGGCACGCCGCGCCTGTTCGAGCCCGGCTCGTGGAACTCCGTCGCCAAGGGAGCCGGCCCGTTCTACTTCCCCGACGGCAAGGCCCGCTTCAACGTGGCCGAGTATCGCCCGCCCGCCGAGGACACCGACGAGGAATACCCGCTGATCCTCACGACCGGCCGAGTGGTCAGCCAGTACCTCTCCGGCACGCAGACGCGGCGGATCGGCCCGCTGGTGGATCAATACCCTGAGCCGCGCGTCGAGCTGCACCCTCAACTCGCCGAGAAGCTGGGCATCGCCGATGGCGACTGGGCGACCGCCCAAAGCCGCCGCGGCTCGATCACCCTGCGGGCGCAGGTGGTGCGGACGATCCGCCCGGACGTGATTTTCGTGCCCTACCACTGGGCCGGCGTCAAGAGCATCAACCGGCTGACGATCTCAGCACAGGACCCGATCTCGAAGATCCCCGAATACAAAGTGTGCGCGGTGCGTCTGCGAAAAGCCGACGGCCCGCCGGCGTACGCCGACGAGCTGGAGCCGCAGCAGTAACCCACCCAGGAGGATCGACGATGCAGCAGCGGATCAATTACGTCAAAGCAGCCCCCGACGCCATCAAGGCGATGCGCGGCCTGGAAGCCTATGTGCGTCAATCCGGCCTCGAGGCCGGCCTGCTCGAGCTGATCAAGCTCCGCGCCTCGCAGATCAACGGCTGCGCATACTGCATCGACATGCACACCAAGGACGCCCGCGCCCGCGGCGAGTCGGAGCAGCGCCTCTACGCCCTCACCGCGTGGCGCGAGACGCCGTTCTACACCGACCGCGAGCGCGCCGCACTGGCCTGGACCGAAGCCCTCACGCTGATCCACGAAGGCCATGTGCCCGACGAGGTGTACGAGCAGGTGCGCGAGCAATTCTCCGAGAAGGAACTGGTCGACCTGACGATGGCCGTTGTGGCGATCAACGGCTGGAACCGCCTGGCCATCAGCTTCCGCACCGTTCCCGGCACATACCAACCGCCGGCCACGTTGCAATCATCCTCCTGAATTCCCGCGCAGCATCCGATCCGCCGCGGCCCCAATCCGGACAAACGATCATGCCCGTTCCCGACAACCTTTACTTCTTCATCGACCCCAACCGCTGCATCGGCTGCCAGGCGTGCGTGCAGGCGTGCGCCGAATGCGACACGCACAAGGGCCGGCCGATGATCCACCTGGAATACATCGACCGGGGCGACTCGACGCAGACCGTGCCGGTGATCTGCATGCACTGCGACTCGCCCACCTGCGCCGAAGTCTGCCCCGCTGACGCCATCAAGAAGACCGGCGACGGCGTGGTGCAGTCGGCCCGCAAGCCGCGGTGCATCGCCTGCAACAACTGCGTCTACGCCTGCCCCTTCGGCGTGCCCAAGATGCAAAGCGACTACGAGCTGATGATGAAGTGCGACATGTGCTACGACCGCGCCAGCGTGGGCAAGAAGCCCATGTGCGCCAGCGTCTGCCCCAGCCAGGCGCTGTTCTTTGGCACGCAAGAAGAAATCGAGCGGCTGCGCCCCAGTTCCACACCCATCAACCGCTTCCGGTTCGGCCAGCAGGAGGTCACCACCAAGGTCCGCATGATGGTGCCCCGCCGCAGCCGTGTGACCTACCTCGACACCACCGACGTGATGGCTCCAGACACCAGCGGCAAAACCGTCAGCCTCAACGTGCTCGAAAACATCGACGTAGCTGTGTGACCGCGCGACAAAGCGGATAAGAAAGCGAAAAAGAGAAGGAGAAGGACCAGCCGGGAGAGGGAAACGATGAATTGATGAATCGCGCCGCACGCACGCTAACCTCCCGTGTTTCCCGGCACGCTCCCTGCCTTGCTTGTTGATTCAAGGACTCCAGCCATGGCCTCGAACCTCGACATTCCTTCGCCCGGTCCGGATGGTCGGCCGCACGAGGAGCAGCCCAAGTGGCGGCGCGACTTCCCCATCGACGTGCCGCAGGACAACTACATCGCCCGGCGAGACTTTGTGAAGTTCATGGTTCTCACCAGCGGGGCCTTCGCGGTCGGGCAGCTTTGGATCGGCCTGGACAACCTCCTGCGACGCGCCAAGGGCCAGCCGCCGCGACTGAAGATCGCCTCGCTGACCGCGGTGCCTGTCGGCGGGGTGGTGGAGTTCCATTACCCGACGGCGAATGACCCGTGCCTGCTGGTCCGCCCCGATCAAAACACCCTGCTGGCCTACAGCCAGGTGTGCACGCACCTGGCCTGCGCCGTGCAGCCGAAGATGGAGCAGGGCCAGTTCCATTGCCCCTGCCACAACGGCTGGTTCGACATGGCCACGGGCGAGCCCACCGCCGGGCCGCCTCGCCGTCCGCTGCCGCGCATCAACCTGGAGGTCCGCGACGGCGCCATCTACGCCGTCGGCGTGGAGCTTGCCACATGATGCACCGGAAAAAGCCCTTCTCCCGCACTCAGCGCACCACGATCGTCTACGGCATCCTCTGCTTCGTGCTGGTGCTGGTGATCTGCCAGTTGTGGATGCTCACCGCCACGATGAACGCCTACCTGGGAGGCGACACCAGCGTGATCTGGCCCGCTGCGTTCGTCAGCCTGGCCTGCCTCGGGCTTAACATCGGACTGCTCTACTACCTCTACGCCCTGGAGCGGCCATGAGCCGGGCACTCTCTGGCTTCTCGTTCGCTTCACCCGAGCAGGCCGTCACGCAGGCAGCGGCCCCTTCGCCCGGTCAGGCTGGCCTGCGCGAGCTGAACCCGGCCTACTTCGCGCTGGTGATGGCGACGGGGATCGTCTCCATCGCGGCGCACCTCCTGGGCATGGCGGTGATCGGGGCGGCGCTGTTCTGGTTCAACGTCATCGCCTACGCCGTGCTCTGGGCGCTGACCATCGCCCGCCTGAGCCGCTACCCGGACGCGGTGCGGGCGGACCTGCTCGACCATCACCGCTGCGTCGGCTTTTTCACCACGGTGGCGGCCACCTGCGTCCTGGCCAGCCAGTGCCTGGTGCTCTATCAAGCCCAGCGGGTGGCGCTGGCGCTGGGCGCGCTGGGCCTGGCGCTGTGGGCGGTGGCCACCTACACCATCTTCGCCATCCTGACCGTGAAGCGGCACAAGCCCGACCTGGCCGCGGGGATCCATGGCGGATGGCTCGTAGCGGTGGTCGCTACGCAGTCGGTCGCTGTCATCGCCGCTCAGTTGGCCACCACCTGGGGCGGGCACGACCCGATCCTGTTCGTGGCCCTGGTGATGTGGCTCGGCGGGGGGATGCTCTACATCTGGATGATCTCGCTGATCTTCTACCGCTACACCTTCTTCCCCTTCAGCCCCGGCGACCTCCGCCCGCCCTACTGGATCAACATGGGCGCGGTGGCGATCTCCACGCTGGCCGGCGCCCTGCTCGTGCAGGCGGCCCCCCATGCGCCATTCCTCGCGGGCATGCTGGCGTTCCTCAAAGGCTTTACGCTCTTTTTCTGGGCGACCGCGACCGGGTGGATCCCGATGCTGCTGATCCTGGGCGTCTGGCGGCACATCTACTGCCGGTTCCCCTTGCGGTACGACCCGCTCTACTGGGGAGCGGTGTTCCCCCTGGGGATGTACACCGTCGCGACCTGGCGGCTGGCGGAAGCCATCGAGCTACCATTCATCCAATGGATCCCTAAAGGATTTATCTGGATCGCCCTGGCCGCCTGGACTGCGACATGCCTGGGTCTGATGCGGGCGCTGCTGAGCCAGGCCCGACAGTGGGCCCGGGCCCGCTGATCGCCCGCTTGTTCACCAACGGGGCTCCCAGAGCGATCTGAAACGATCGACGCCATGCTCCAGGACACCCACAACCGCTCGATCGGCTACCTGCGCTTGTCGCTGACCACAGCGTGCCAGATGCGCTGCCTCTACTGCCGACCAGCGACGTGGGCCAACCCCCACAACGAGAACCGGCTCACGCCGAGCGAGATCGAAGCCCTGGTCCGCCACCTGGCCCAGCGTCACGGGCTGCGCAAGGTCCGGCTCACCGGCGGAGACCCCACCAGCCGGCCCGACCTCACCCAGATCATCAAACGGATCGCGGCTATCCCCGGCATCGACGACCTGGCGATGACCACCAACGGCCTGACGCTGGCCCAGCGAGCCACTGAGTACGCCGACGCCGGGCTGAAGCGCGTGAACGTCAGCCTCGATACGCTCGATCCAGCCCGCTTCGCGGCGCTGACCGGGGTTGATGCGCTGGACCGCGTGCTGGCCGGCATCGACGCTGCGCAGGCCGCTGGGCTTTGGCCGATCAAGCTCAACACCGTGGTGGTGCGCAGCCAGAATGAATCCGCCCTGCCCGAATTGGTGCGGTTCGCCGCGGCCCGCGGGCTGGAGGTGCGGTTCATCGAGCTGATGCCCATGGGCCCGCTGGCGGACCAGTGGGCCCAGCGGTACGTGCCCGAGCATCGAATGCGGCAGATGCTGGAGCCGCACCTTAACCACTGGGAAGCCCTGGCGCAAGGCCACGACGCGGCCCGGCGGTACCGCGTCCGCCTGCACGACGGGCGCGAGGCGGTCATCGGCTTCATCACGCCCATGAGCTGCAACTTCTGCGCCGCGTGCAACCGCATCCGCGTCGCCGCTGACGGCACGCTCTACCCTTGCCTCATGGACAGGCCGCAGGGCACGCTGCTGCCAGCGTTCCGCCCGCGATTCGACGCCGACCGCCTCGACGAACTGCTGCGCGACGGGCTGGCCGGCAAGCGGCGCGAGCACCCCCACAACGGGTTCGTCACCATGACCGCAATCGGAGGATAACCTTGAGCCGACAGGAGCAGATCAACCGCGGCAAGCTGCCGGTTCAATCGCGATCGGCCGAAGCGGAGGACGCCGCATGAGGATCACCGTCCTGCTGTTCGGCCCGCAGGCGCAGCGTGCCGGGCGTCGCCAGGTCGTGGTGGAGCTGCCAGGCACTTCCACCACCTGCGCCGAGCTGCGCAAGGCGCTGGCGGAGGCGGTGCCGGAACTGGCGACCAGCCTGCCCAACAGCCGGTTGGCGGTCAACCACGCCTACGCGGACGATAACGAGCGGATCACAGCAAGCGATGAGGTCGCCCTGATCGGGATGGTGAGCGGCGGATGAGTATCGAGGTGCAGATCGTCGAAGGCCCCTTGCCGCCTGCAACGCCGTGGCAGCCGCCAGGCGCGGGCGCGGTGCTGCGGTTCGAGGGGGTC
>DASVCG010000415.1:0-2740 GCA_036381755.1 Phycisphaeraceae bacterium
CAGGGACATGAGCTCTCCCGCTCGTAATCCGCCAATCCCGAATCCTTAAGCTTACGGTCCCCCGCTGCCGCTAGCAATCCCGCTGCCAGACTCATTCGCCGCCAACCCCGCCCGATCAGGAGGCGGTGAGCCGAAATGCCAGGAACATCGTCACCCACACCCCGTCCAGAAAGTGCCAGTACAAGGCCAGAAGCCACACCGGGGCGTGGTGCTCATGGTCATACCGGCCCGCGTGGGCCTGGTGACTCACCACCGCCAGCGGGATCAGCCCGCCCAGCAGGTGCGCCGCGTGCAGCAGGATCAGGAAAAACACCAGCGCATGCAGGTAGACCCCCTGCCCGCCCGCCAGTTGACGCCCATGCTCCCGCAATAGCGCCGCCAGGCTCGGCGTCTGCACCAGCAAAAACCCCACCGCCAAAAGCAGCGTCACTACCAGCGCCTTGCGGAACGGCGTCTGCCGCTCGTGCCGGACATTCTGCAACGCCCGGTGGATCGTGTAGCTCGACGTCAGCATCAACGCCGTGGACGCCCAAAGCCCGCTGGGCAGGTGGATGGTCGCGGTCAGCCGCAGACGGATGATCAGATACCCCAGCAGCGACGCACCGAAGAGCATCCCCAGGGCGATCAGGAACAGCACCATCCCCAGCGTGCCCGTGCCGGGGGGCACATGGTGATGCCGCTGCTCGAACAGCCGCGGCCGTCGGCCGCTGAAGCAAGGCGGGGCGTTCATGGCAAAACCACGGGAAATCACCGGCTTCCCGGACCTCACGCCCAACGGCCGATGGACTCCACCCGCGCCCCCACGCGGATCCGCCGACACGCTACGGCGCCGGCTGAACGGTCGCGGGCGGCTCCAGGTTCGGCTGGTACTCGCCGCTGTCGGTGATCGCCCCCCCGATGAATAGCGCCACGAACAGCAATGCCGTCACCAGCACCACGCCGTTGAGCGGAGAATCATAGCGCAGGTGCATGAAGTAAAGCGCGACCAGCCCGCCCTTGACCACCGCGATCAAGAGCGCGATCCAGATGTTGAGCACCCCCAGGTCCACCCACGTCACCGCCACCGTGACGAACGTGAGCACCAGCAAGGCGGCGAAAACCCCCGCCAGCAGGCCCAGCGGCAGCGGGTGCGCCAGGGTTCCCGAATCGTGATGGCCGGCCTGAGCATGAGGATCGTGTGTCATAGCCCTTGGCAATCTTTCTACGCCCGCGGCCCCGTCGGGGGACCCGCGGACGCCTCGAGTGACTCTAGTGAATCAGGTACAGCAGCGGGAACAGGAAAATCCAGATCAGGTCCACCAGGTGCCAGTAAAGCCCGATGATGTCCACCGGCATGAAGTAGGCGGCGCTGAAGTGCCCCAGCATCGCTCGGACGGCCAGGTAGCCGATCAGCCCCATGCCCACCAGCACGTGGATGCCGTGCAGCCCGGTCATTAGGAAATAGATCTGGAAGAACAGGTGCACGCGTTGCTGATCTTGCGGCGGCAGGTTCTGGAAGTCGACCGTGCCGTGCCCGGCCTGGGCTGCGGTCTGATCCAGCGCCCCGGGAATCAGCCCCGCCGGCCCGCTCGCGGGCGGCTCGATCACCGAGTGGTCCGCCACCACCGCGACCGCCCCCGGCCCCGTCGCCTCCTGCGCCGCAGCGCCGCTGCCTTCATGCTCGCCGCCCGCTGACGCATGGTGCGCCGCCTCGGCCCCTTCAGCCGCCTCGCCGTGGTGCAGCACGTGCTCGAGCAATTCGGGGTTGGCCGGCTTGCCCCCCACGGTGTAGAAAGCGTTGCTCGGCCCGACCCAGACCAGGTGCTCCCACTTGGCGTGGTACTCGATCGTCTTGATCACCATGAACCCCACGCCGCCGGCGAACGTCAGCGCCAACAGCGCCACCAGCAGCCGCTTCTGGCCAAGCTGCGCCGCCCGCACCGCCCAGGCCATCGTGAACGAGCTGGCCAGCAGGATGACCGTGTTGAGCGCCCCCAGGTTCTTGTCCAGGAAGTGGTGCGCGTAGAGGAACACTTCCGGGTGATTGGCGCGGTACACCGAGTAGGCGCAGAACAGCCCGCCGAACATGAGGATCTCGGTCGCCAGGAACACCCACATCCCGAACTTGCCCGAGTCGTACTGCTGCTTGAGCGACTGGAAGTGGTGCGCCAAATAAGGCGGGTGGGCGTGCCCGTGCGAGCCGGGGGCCTCCTGGCCGTGCGCGCCGAGCGTCGCGGTGGTGGAGCTGTGCGTCATGAGCCGTCGGTTCCTTTCACGTCACGCCGCCTGCTGCCAGGCGGGCCTCCCGGGCCGCGGGCCTTCTTGCGTGGACGGCCGCCAGGACCGCCCCGCCGGGCGCAGCCTCAGGCATGGCGCGCCGCGGAGTGGTGCGCCCGATCCGAGGACGGAGCCTCCTCCCGCAGCACATACGCGTCCAGCGCCTCGTCGTAGCGCCAGCCGCTGAAGTCGTAGGGGTCCGAGCCCCGCGGAGCATCCGGGAAATTATCGTGCGGCGGGGGCGAGCTGGTGTGCCACTCCAGCGAGTTGCCCCCCCACGGATTGGCCGGCGCCGGCCGACCCTTCAGCAGCGAGTGCACCCACACCCCCAGCACCCAGCACAGGCCAAAGCCCAGCAGGTACGCCCCCATCGTCGAGATAAAATGGTAAATCCAGTACTGCTCGGGATAGTCGGCGTACCGACGCGGCATGCCCTGCGCCCCGGCAACGAACTGAACCAGGAACGTCAGGTTGAACCCGGCGA
>DASVCG010000416.1:0-2114 GCA_036381755.1 Phycisphaeraceae bacterium
AGCAGCTCGGGGCATTCCTCGGCGTAGGCGGACACCGCCCGGCTCATCTTCTGCGGGTCGATCTCCCAGGTGTGCAGCCTTCCGCGCGCCTGAGCGTGCAGCGCCCTGGCCGCCGCGAGCGTGGAGCCGCCGCCGTACCACGTGCCGCACTCGACCACAACGGTTGGGTTGTCATCCAGCACGGTGCGGTGGATCAGGTCGCGTTCCTCCGGGTGCATCTGTCCCTGCATGTCCGGTCACTCCATCCACGGGCAAAGGTCGATGTCGGCCTGGTTGCTGACCACGGTGGTCCAGGGCCTGTACCGCCGGTAGTCGCGCCGATAGCGGTAGAACGGGTATACGCTCTCATACCCGTACTGCCCGTCCTCCGAGTCGTGGAGGATGACGTATCGGGCGTGCGTCACGAGCCGGGCCAGCGCGGCGCGGCTGTCGGGCGGCTGGGCGTCCACCAGGGCCACGCCGATGCGGTCGGGTATCTTCGTCTCGGCCCCGTTCCATCCATCGACGTACTGGATGCTCATGCCGTCGCCCGCGAAGGCGGCGAAGTGGTCGAACCAGGCGCGCCCGTCCCACGGGTTGTGTTCGAGGCAGAGAACCGGACGGCCGGGGCACAGGGCCTTGATGAGCAGCGTCGAGTAGTGCCCGGGCCCGAACTCCACCACCGGGCCTTCGCTGTTCGCCAGCGCGGCCGCGAGGATGGGCAAATGCGTGGCGTTGTCATCCATCCCCCTGAAGGGCATCGTGTATCCTCCGCCTCCAGTAGTCCATGCTGAGCATCCGCCAATTCCACTGGCGGCTCAGTACCCTATCCCACTGATCCTCCAGCCACGATTCGCTCAGCTGCGACCAGTCGTCCAGCAGGGCGATGGGCAGTTCATCGGCGAAGAAGCTCATCGCGCGCGAGCGCTTGCAGACGGGGACGCAGCCCAGGTAGAGCGCCTCCCAGGTGCGGTGGCAGTCGATGCCGTTGCCCGGCGGCGAGAGCACGAAGCGGTGCTCGGCCATCCGGTCCAGGAACCGGCGGTAGTTGGGCACGCGCTGGTGGTGGTGTATGTAGCAGCCCCGGTGCCCCTCGATGTTCTGCGCGGCCAGCAGGGCGGCGACGCGTTCGGGCGGGTTGGTGTCCAGGGCGAACGCGGCGTGCAGGAGCCTGGCCTTCTTCAGCGGCATCGTCCGGGCCACCACGTCCTGGATCGCGCCGAAGTCGCCGTGCCAGTAGCTCGGGTTGGCGATGCCGACGGGGATGCCCTCCACGCGCGGGTGGTCCACACAGACGTTGGTGGCGAACCACTTGACTACGTTGGGCGGCAGCCAGGCGGCGCGCCGCTCGTCCAGGGGCCAGTCGCCGTCGTGCGTGACGACCACGTGCCGACCGGGCAGCGTGGACACATGCCTCAGGAGGGCGTGGGCGTCGTCGATGTGCGCGCTGTGGATGTGCCGACCGTCCGCCAGCTCGCGGAAGTGCTTGCCGCAAAGGTGGGTCATGACGCCTGTCCCTTGTGGTCAATGGAGCTTGGCGTAAGGCCAGCCGTTTTCGCAGCCCTCGGGAACAGGTATGCTTGTGGACCCGGGATGCCAATTGTCCAGGCTTCGACGCCAGGACGCTTTGGCCTCCAGCGCCTCCTTGACTTTCTCGGCCACCTGCTCGGGCGTCGGATCGGTCAGTTCGTGGACCCGCCAATCATCCTTCACGCGCGCGGCCTTGACACCCGTGAGCCAATCGGGGCAGGTGGCCTTGCTTGACCGCAGCACGATCTGCGGCGTAAGGGTGGTCGCGGCAATCCAGGAGCCGCCGGAGTCAAGGCCGATGTAGGCGGATGAATATTTGATGCGGTATCGCCATTGCCACAGGCTGTGTCCCCCCCCATCCCCGTCGATCATCTCATAGCCCGCGTCCTTCAGGTGTCCGCGCAGGGCATCCCATTCTTTGTCCGACCAGAAGGGCAACTGTGTGCGGCTGACGCTGTTAACCGCTATGGTTTGGGGCCGGATTTCCACATCTTTCGACGAGTAGAAATCCGTGTCGTGCGGATCAATCATGACTCCCTGGAAGGCGCTGTACAGACAAAAGTCTTTGGGCCTGGTCAGGCCCGCATTCAGGAACATCTGGTCGA
>DASVCG010000417.1:0-2280 GCA_036381755.1 Phycisphaeraceae bacterium
GTGGTCCGCGCCCGTCGATACCGGCCTGATAGCGGCGCAGTCGTCGCACAACCTGCTGTGCACGAGCCGAGGCCTGCTGGTCTTGACGCACAACCCCTCCGCCCCGCCGCTGCGCACACCGCTGACGATGCGCGTCTCCGCCGACGAGGGCCGCACCTGGGGCCCGCCGCTGACAATCGCGCAGGTCACGCCGCCCGCGCCTGATGATCCGGTCTGGGGTCGGCAGGTGTCGTACCCCTCCGTCGCCGAGCTGCCCGACGGCACGCTGGTGGTGGTCTGGGCCGATCTGGTGTTGTCTAACGATCACCAATCCGGCGTGATCCGCGCCGCGAGAGTCCAGCTTGACGAATCCGCTCACCCAGAGCACCAGGAATCAACCCAAAGCAACTGAACATGAACGTAAGCGGCACAGGCTGAATGTGGCTTCACCACCAAAGGGAACTCCGATGCGTCACCGCTGGTTTGGACTCGTTGTCGGAGGGATCGCCGCGTCCATGGTTCACGCCCAGACGATGCCCACAGCGAGGCCGGAGCTGGACTGGCAGCGCCTGCCGGACCTGCCCGACACGATCGGCTACGCCGGGCCGTTCGCGGGCGTCAGCAACGGCGCGCTGATCGTCGCAGGCGGAGCCAACTTCCCCGACAAGATGCCCTGGGAAGGCGGGCGGAAAGTGTGGCACGACCAGCTCTACGTGCTCGAATCGCCCACCAGCTCATGGAAGACGCAATGGCGGCTGCCGCGCCCGCTGGGCTACGGCGTGTCGGTGACGACGCCGCAGGGCGCGATCTTCGTCGGCGGCTGTGACGATCAGCAAAACTTCGCCGACGTCTACCGCGTGCGCTGGGAAGCGGGGCGGATCGAGTTCGAAACGTTGCCGCCGCTGCCCGAGCCGGTCTCCTGCGCCGCCGGGGCGGTGCTGGCCAACACGCTCTACGTCGCCGGCGGTCAGCCCGGGCCCGACCCACTCAGCGGACCGTCCATGCATCAATTCTGGGCGCTGGATCTGACCAACCCCCACGCCGGCTGGCGCGTGCTGGAACCCTGGCCCGGGCCCGAACGGTTCTACGCGGTGGCCACAGCCGCGGACGGAGCGTTCTACCTCCTCAGCGGCATCCGCCGGGTGCTCGACGCCTCGGGCCAGCCGACGCTGGAATACCTGCGCGACGCCTACCGCTACACGCCCGGCCCCGCAAACAGCACCGCAGGCCGATGGGAGCGGCTGCCCGACCTGCCCCGACCCAACGCCGCAGCAGCCACGCCCGCTCCCGTGCTCGACGACCGTTTCATCGTGCTGCTGGGCAACGGCGCCGACGGCGCACATGTCGATGTGCCGATGAGCCAGCAGCCCGGCTTCGGCCGTCAAATCCTGATCTTCGACCTGAGCCGCAACCAATGGACGCAAGCCGGCGAGCTGCCCTTCGGCCGGGCCGCGGTGCCGCTAACCACCTGGCGAAACCGATGGGTCGTGCCCAGCGGTGAGGTTCGCGCCGGCGTGCGCTCGCCGCACGTTTACTGGGCCGCGCCTCAACCTTTAGCGCCAAACCCCTGACGCGAACCGCCCCCGGCTGCGCAGCCGGCCCCGCTCGCTCGCGCGCAAGCCGATCCGCCACGTTGACCTTGGGTCCTTTTTTCTCTTTTCGCGACTCCTAAACGTGTCCGCCAGAACATCGGAGAGCACAGCATCATGATCACCGGCTTGGACCTGGCCATCATCGCGGTTTATCTGGCCCTGAGCATCGCCGCTGGGCTCTGGTTCAGAGGCCGCCAGGAAACCACCCAGGACTACTTCACCGCCAGCGGCGGCCTGGGCGGCCTGATGGGCTCGATCCTCGTGGGCCTGAGCATCGCCGCCACGCTCTTTAGCGGCATCAGCTTCCTGTCCTACCCCAGCGTCATCTACAGCGACGGCATCGTGCTGTTCATGGGCGTAGCCTTGATCTGCATGCCCGTAGCCTGGCTGGTGCTGCTTTGGTTCCTGCCGCGCTACCTGGCCCACCCCGTTCAGCAGCCCTACGACCTCATCGAGGCCCGCTTCGGCGGCGCAGCACGCACCGTCGCCGCTGCCATGTACGTCCTCATGCGCATCGGCTGGATGGCCGCCATGATCTACGCCCCCACGCTGGCGCTGATGGCCGCGGCCAGGCTCGATCCATCCTGGTTCTGGCCCCTCGTGCTGATAACGGGCCTCTCCAGCACCTTCTACACCGTGATGGGCGGCATCCGCGGCGTCATCATCACCGACGCCATCCAGTTCTGCGTCATCATGCTGGGCATCGCCA
>DASVCG010000418.1:0-2151 GCA_036381755.1 Phycisphaeraceae bacterium
GGGCGCATGCTCGACGGTCAAACATGGGATCAGATGCCGCTGGATAGATTGATTCCCGTATAAACACACGGTCTTAGCCTTGCCCAATTGCTTCGCTCGCACAATTTCCGCTTGGCATCATCTACGGCCTATACGGCCGACATGGTCGAACCAAAATGGATAAAAACTAGCCCGCGGAATGATCAGGCGGGTGTATATCGTGAGCGATAAATGCCCTATGGAGCGGCAGCTTCGCTTTAAGCGCAAGCCCTTGAGTGAGCCGGCGCTGTTCCGCTGCACGGCCGCGCGTGAAGCGCCGCGGGTCTTTCAAGCGGCGGATGTTGCATAGGCGGGGGTTTTAAGTAGAGTCGCTGGGCCCGGCTTGCCTGAGTCGGGCCGGGGGCACGTGAACCTCAGGTCGCAGCGGCGCGGAGTGCATATGCCAGCGGATGAATCACTTGACAGGGTTGCTTCATGTGTGGAGCTGCTGCGCGTGATGGTGGAGATCGATTCGGTGAACGCGGCGATCTCCGGGCGCGCGGAGGCTGAGCGGTCGCTGGCGGAGGCGATGGAGCGGATCGCCACGGCGATGGGGCTTGCGACGCGTCGTCTGCCCGTGCCGGGGCGGGGGTTCAACCTGCTGGTGACGCACGAAGTTCAGCCGGGGGGGCCCTGGCTGCTATTTCAATCGCACCTGGACACGGTGGGCGTGGAGGGCATGACGATCGAGCCCTTTGCGGCGCAGGTGCGCCAGGGGCGGATGTACGGCCGGGGGGCGTGCGACACCAAGTCCTCCGGCGCCGCGATGCTCTGGGCGCTGCGCCTGTACGCTCAGCAGGGCGGGGGGCCCAACAACGTCGCGGTGCTGTTCTCCATCGACGAGGAGATTGGCAAGGCGGGCATCACCGCCTTCGTGGAGGAGCACTTGCCCGCGCTGGGCTGGACGCTAAACGGCTGCGTGGTGGGTGAGCCGACGCGGCTGCGGCTGATCACGGCGCACAACGGCGTGGTGCGCTGGGCGATCCGCACGCAGGGGCGCGCAGCCCACTCGAGCAACCCGAGTCTGGGCCGCTCAGCCATCCGGGATATGGTGCGCGTCATCGAGGCGATCGAGTCGCGCTACATCGCCCGGCTTGAGGCGCATCACCCGCTGACGGGTCCGGCGGCGTGCAGCATCAACCTGATCCGCGGGGGCATGCAGATCAACGTGATCCCCGACCGCTGCGAGATTCAATTGGATCGGCGGGTGGTGCCGGGGGAGTCGGCCCAGGCGGTGCTGCCGGAGGTGGAGCGTATTCTGGATGAGCTGCGTGCTGAGGATGCGGGGTTGGAGGTCAGCCAGGGCGAGCCGTTCATCGATCCGCCGCTGGACCCTTCATATAGCACAGCCTGGTCGGCGCGGGTGGGGCGGGTGCTGGCGGATCTTGGGCTGGACGCGACGCCTGCGGGCGTTCGCTTCGGCACCGACGCCTGCGCGCTGGGCAGCCCCGAGCGGCCCACGATCGTGCTGGGGCCGGGCGACATCGACCAAGCACACACCGCGGATGAGTGGATCGCGCTGGACCAGGTGGAGCAGGCGGTGACGGTTTATCTGAACCTGATGCGAAGCTCGCCGGGAGGCGATGATGAGCGTGGATAACCGCGACGAGCATGGGCCGGTGCGGGTGGGCGTGGTGGGGTTGGGTCAGTTTGGCCTGGTGCACGCGCAGACCCTGGCGGGTTTGGGTGAGGCGGAGTTGGTGGCGGGGGTGGACGTGGGCGATCGCAGCCGCGAGGCGCTCGCTGCGGCGGTGCCGGGCGTGCCCACCTGGTCGGACCTGGACGCGGCAGTGCGCGAGTCGGGCGCACAGGCGTGGGTGGTCGCCAGCAGCACCGCTTCTCATGTGCCCATCGCTCAGAAGCTGTTGAGTGCGGGGTTGCCCGTGCTGATCGAGAAGCCGATCGCGCCGACGCTTGCTGAGGCGCAGCAGCTTGAGCCGCTGGTCGCGGCGGATTCTTCCAACCTGATGCTCGGCCACATTCTGCTGTTCAACAGCGAGATTCAGCAGTTGAAGCGGGAGCTGGCGGATCGCCCACCGATCGTGTTTATCAACGCGGTGCGTCATCGCCCGATTGCTCAGCGGCATCATTTTCGCGGCGAGGATCCATTCCGGCTGCTGATGGTGCACGACC
>DASVCG010000419.1:0-4970 GCA_036381755.1 Phycisphaeraceae bacterium
ACGGTCAACGCTTCGATATGATCCAGGACTTCGATGCGCTGCGCGATGAACCCGTGGGATTGACCGGCTCAGTTTGGCTGCGGGTGTTTGAGTAACCCTGCGTCCGGACATCGGCCCTGATCGGCATTAAACCGCTGAAAACAAAAGGCGATACGCTGATTGCGCATGCCGATCGCGCATAAAAAAGGGTCTCGACCGGGGAGGCAGCCGGTGCGAGACCCGATCCAGGGCAATGAGAGCGGGCAAGCCGCCGGGGAGGCTGCCGGCCCGCGATGGGTCCACTCGATCCGGAAGGGCAGGGCCGATCCGACTCGCGTGGACAAGGGAAAGATCCCATTCAAAAGCCGGGCAGGCCAACCCGGCCAACCCTTTTTTCGTCGTCCGCGGGCAAGGGGGTGGGATGATGCGGGTGGTGAGGGTTGAGCCGATTCGCCGAGGCCACCGGCCAGGAACAGCAGCTTAGACGACGCCGGCAGTGATGAGGATCGAGCCGGTTCGGCAGGGTAGTCGGCCCGCTGCGCTGCTATACTCCCGCCATGACGCGCACGACCAAGATCGGCCTGTTTCCCGGCACGTTCGACCCGATCACCAACGGGCACCTGGACGTGATCCGCCGGGGGCAGGTTCTGTTTGACCGGCTCATCGTGGCCATCGGCCACAACCCCGCCAAGCGGGAGCTGTTCACCATGGACGAGCGGCGGCGGATCATCGAGCAGCTCGTCCGCGAGCAGTGCCAGGACCATGTCGAGGTGGCCCCGTTCCACGGCCTGACGGTGGATTTCGCCCGCCATGTCGGCGCCACAGCCATCCTCCGCGGCCTGCGCAACGTCACAGACCTCAACTTCGAGTTCCAATTGGCCCTGACGAACCGTGCCATCGCCGACATCGAAACAGTCTTCATCATGACCGGCGAGACCTACGCCTTCACCAGCTCGACGCTGATCAAGCAGATCGCCGCGGGCGGCGAGATCGACCGCCTCCACCGCCTGCTGCCGCCGCTGGTCATCGAATGGCTCAAGCGGAAGAAGGAGGAGCACGGCGGCAAGCTTCCCTGGGCCCATGTGGACCACCTGAAGGAATGAGGTTTATTGATGGTCAGCGCTGAATGGTCGGCGTCGGGGGCCACCAATTGGATCATCGCGAGTCGTTGACGAAGAACCCCTCGATTTTGATATGGATTACCGCGTCATCAGTATCGGTGCATTGAGCAGGCATGAGTTGTGGCCCAAGGAGGGGCCGCCCCGCACGCCTCACGCGACGACCACGCTGATCCGCAGCGGGGATCGCATCATCCTGGTGGACCCGGCCCTGCCGTCGCAGGTCGTAGCGGCCCGCCTTCAGGAGCGCAGCGGCCTGGAGCCTGGCGACGTCACCGACGTGTTCCTGACCAATTTCCGCCCCGCCCATCGCATGGGCTTGGCCGCTTTTCCCCAGGCCCGCTGGCTGGTGAGCGAGGCTGAGCGCGAGACCATCGGCCGAATGCTCATCGAGCGGTTCCAGCACAGCGACGACGAAGAGGAGCGTCAATCGCTCAAGCAGGAGATCGCTCTGCTCCAGAAATGCCAACCGGCGCCGGATCAGTTGGCGCCGCACGTGGATCTATTCCCGCTGCCGGGCTACACGCCGGGCACCTGCGGGCTGCTATTGAGCTATCCATCCATGACTGTTCTCGTGGCCGGCGACGCGGTCCCGACGGTCGAGCACCTGGAGCACGGCCGGGTGCTGCGCGGCGGTTTCGACACGAAGAAAGCCCAGGAAAGCCTGCTGGAAGCGATCGAGATCGCCGACATCATCATCCCCGGCCACGACAACATCATCCTCAACCCCACCAAGCGTTTTTAACCGCGGCCGCGAAGCCGTCGGAACTAACCACTGCGACGGCGGGCCGTCATCCTGCTGCGCCGCGGAAGGCGACGCGGGCGCTTGGGAGAGAGGTTGATCGCCCTCTCTGGGCAGCGTGAGGATTAGACAGATCAGCAGCGAATAGACGCACGCCTGCGACCGCAGCCACCGCCTCGGCTGAAGGTGGGAAGCGTTGCACCACCGCCACGGCAGGAAGCCCGCGGACATGACCGCCGCCGCCAGCACCACCTCCAGCGGCGCCACCACGCTGCGCCATGCGCCGATGGTCGCCAGCGTCGCGCCGGGCTGCCCGGTCGGCGTGGAAGCGTCGATCGTGTGAAGCACCGCCAGGACAGCCGCGGCCCCGATGCCCACCGCAGCATAAGCTTGCTGAATCCGCCAGGCGTAATGAAACCGCTGACGGGCCAGCAAGCGCAGGACGTGGAAGCCCTGGGCGATCAGCATCGCCGCTGCGGGCATCGCGGGCAGCAGGTAGGCCGCCTTTTTCATCTGGGCCAGCGAGAAAAAGGCCACGATGAGCGCGAACCACAGCAGCGGGAACAGCCTTTGCCGCCGAACGGGGCAATCCCAGGCCCGCAGCCTGATGAGGAAAGCGCCAGCCAATAGCGCCAGGGGCGTCCAGGGCAGGGCGACCTGGAGCGCGATGGGCAGGTAATACCACCACGGCCGCGGGTGGTGCACCGCCGGCGAGAACTTGCCCACGCTTTCGACGACCCACAGCCTCGCCGCCTCCGGAGCGGTGCGCAGGACCGCCAGCGGCCAGGGCAGGCAGATCGCCAGCAGCAGCGCGACGCCCACGATGTGCCAGCCCACGCCCAGCCGCGGCCGACGGCGGTGGGTGTAGATCAATAGCGCTGCGGGCAAAAAGACCTGAACCAACGCCACCGGCCCCTTGGACAGGCACGCCAGCGCCAGCAGCCCATACGCCAATAGCAGACAGCAAACCCTCGCTGATCGGGGCCGGTCCGCAGCCAGGGTCGGCCCATCCGCCCGCGTCGACCGCACCCATGCTGATAGCGCCGCCAGGCAGAAAAAGGCCAGGAAGGGGTCGGTCGTCGCCTGGCGGAACTCTTCCGCCACGAAGTGGATCGAAACCCATGCCAGCGCAGCGGGGACCGCGGCCCGCCGACCAAGCAGCTCTCCAGCCAGGAAAGCCACCAGCAACGCCGCTGCGGCCCCCATCAAACCCGGGATCAGCCGAGCCGCCAATTCCGACTGGCCCAGCAGCGCCATCGCCCCCGCAGCGGCCCAGTAGGGCAAGGGCGGCTTCTGGAGCCGCACCTGCTGCTTGTACACCGGCACGACCCAGGGATTGACCCGGCTTTGCCCCGTGGAATCAGCGGCTGAATCGCTTGAGGACGGGGCCACGGCATCGCGGACGCCTAATTCCTCCGGGGAAGCGGCTGGCTCGGCAGCGTGCTGAGCCAGGACGGCCTCGGCCTGCCAGGGCGGCCCGCTGGCGAGCATGGTTTGGGCGGTGAAAACCACCCGCGCCTCATGGGCGCCGGTGATGCCGCGGTTGCCAAGGCCCGCCAGGAAGGCGATCAGAGCAAGCCCCATCAGCAGGCCAAGGTCCCGTGGTCGCATAGAGGTGTTTTTCCTTTCGTTGCAGACCCTGGCGTCGGCTGTTCGGGCGGGAAAGGATCGGTTTCGCCATCATCTTATCGGCCACACGAGGGCGCCCGGCTTCTGAAATTGAAATCGCCGCGGCCCGCGGAGAAATCGCCCCCCCCGCCATCCGTCCTGGAATCCCTCCTCTTTTTGTATATCACACCGCAGCCCGTTTCGCCTAGACCGGCTCAATTTTCCTTTCAAAAGCGGGGCTGCCCAGCCGGGGCGTGGGGATGCCGGGCTCGGAAGACAGCAGGACGGTATCCTACCCAGGCCCGCGATTGCTCAGGCGTGCTCAGACGGACCAACGGACGGGGATCGCTCCATGCAGGACCAGGCTCATATGGCGGTGACGGCTCCTGAAGCGGTGGAATCGGTGGAGGACCTGCTGCGCCTGATGGTGCGGCATGACACGGTGAACAGCGCCTTTTCCCGCCGACCCGCGCCGGAAGCGGCCTTGTCCGAGGCGCTGGAGCGGTTAGCTTGCGCCTGGGGCTTTGCGACCCGCCGGCTGCCCGTGCCGGGCCATTGCCATAACCTGCTGATTCTGCATGAGGTTAACCCCGATCGGCCGTGGCTGATGTTCGACAGCCACCTGGACACGGTGGACATCCAGCACATGACGATCGACCCCCTGGGCGGCCAGGTCCGCCAGGGCCGGCTTTGGGGGCGCGGCGCCTGCGACACCAAGGGCACCGGCGCCGCGATGCTCTGGGCGCTGCGGCGGTACGCCCAAAGCAGCGACCAGCCCCAGAACATCGCGCTGCTTCTGAGCGTGGACGAAGAGCACGGCATGGCGGGCATCCGCCGATTCTTCCAGCACGACTACCCGCGCCTGGGCTTCCAGGCCCGGGGGCTGATCGTGGGCGAGCCGACCGAGCTGCACCCGGTGATCGCCCACAACGGCCTGGTGCGGTGGAAGGTGATCACGCACGGCAAGTCGGCGCACTCGTCGGTGCCGCACGAGGGGCGATCCGCCATCGCCATGATGATGCGGGCGATGGCGGCCCTGGAATCGCAATACATCGCCAAGCTCCAGGCCCAGCACCCGCTGACGGGCCAGGCGGTGTGCTCGGTCAACGTGATCGCAGGCGGAACAGCGGTCAACGTCATCCCCGCGCGGTGCCAGGTGGAGATCGACCGCAGGCTGATTCCGGGCGAAGACCCTGAATCGGTCATGCCCGCTGCTGCAGCGGTGCTGGAGTCGCTGCGACGGGACGACCCGGCGTTCCACTTCGAGCAGGAATTGATGGTGCAGCACCCGCCGCTGAGCGACCAGCGCAACGGCACATTTTTGGCGACGGTCAAGGCGGCACTGGCCGACCTGGGCCTGCCGACGCTGCACCTGGGCGCGCCCTTTTGCACGCACGCGGGCTATGCCGACGAGGCGGGCCTCCCCGCCATCGTCCTGGGGCCGGGCAGCGCCGCACCGGCACATCAAGCCTCGGAATGGATCGACCTGGACCAGCTCCACCGCGGCGTCGAGCTCTACGAAG
>DASVCG010000420.1:0-7231 GCA_036381755.1 Phycisphaeraceae bacterium
ACCACGTCGACGCTTTCACGCACGAACCCTTCCGCGGCAACCCCGCGGGCGTCTGCCTGCTCGAGCAGCCGCGCGACCCGGCATGGATGCAGCACGTCGCCGCGGAAGTCAACCTGCCCGAGACGGCGTTCCTGCGCCCGCTGGGCGAGAACGAGTGGGAGCTGCGCTGGTTCTCCCCCGCCACGGAGGTGGAGCTGTGCGGCCACGCGACGCTGGCCTCAGCCCACGTGCTCTGGGAAAAGGGACACGCTGCGCCCGACAAGCCCATCCGCTTCCGCACGCTCTATCGCGGCGTGCTCACGTGCAGGCGGGAGGATGACTCGGGCTGGATCGTGATGGACTTCCCCGCTGACCCGCCCAAGCCCGCCTCGCCGCCCCCCGCCCTGATCGAAGCGCTGGGCGGCGTGGAGTTCGCACATGCCGCCCGCAGCCGGGACGACTGGATCATCGAGCTGCCCCAGGAGCAGGCGATCCTGGCTGTGCAGCCCGATTTTGAGGCGCTCAAGCGCATCGAGGGCATGCGCGGCTGCGCGGTGACCGCCCGCGCCGCCCGCGACGGCTTCGACATCGTCTCACGCTTCTTCCCGCCCAGCCTGGGCGTCAACGAAGATCCCGTCACCGGTTCGGTGCACGCGGCGCTGGGGCCGTACTGGCAGCCGCGGCTGAACCGCTCCACCATCCGCGCCTACCAGGCCTCGCCCCGCAGCGGAGCCCTGCGCATCAGCCTCCGCGGCGACCGCGTCGACCTGGCCGGCCAGGCCATCACCGTCCTCCAGGGAACCCTCACCGCTTAAAGCGATTTTCCGATTTGCGATTTTTTCGAGTCAATCGCCCAGGACGACCACGTCCGCTGGGTCGATCGTGATGCGCAGCGACTGGCTGGGCGCATCCACCCACGCGGGGTTGAGCTCGAAAGCGGTCAGCTCCAGTTGCCCGCCCACACGCAGCCGGTGCTGGGCGATCTCACCTAAGTACGTCGCCTCCAGCAGCGTAGCGGGGAAGTGGTTGCGCCCCGCAACGCTGGGCGGGGCTTCCCTATCATCACCATCGCGGCAAAGCCGGATCGCCTCGGGCCGGATGGAGCAGGTGACGTTGCCCGTGTCGGGCAGGTCATCGGGGAAGACCCCCGCGTGGAGCACCCCCGCGGTGGTGCGGAGCACAGCACAGCCATCCTGCCTGCCCATCACCTCAGCACTGACGAAATTGGTCTCGCCCAAAAACCCAGCAACAAATCGGCTGGCCGGCCTGCTGTAGAGCTGCCGCGGCGGGCCCACCTGCACCACCGACCCCTCCCGCATCACCGCGATGCGGTCAGCCATCGCCAGCGCCTCTTTCTGATCATGCGTGACGTAAAGAGCGGTGATGCCCGCGTCCTTGCAGATCTGCCGAATCTGGGACCGCATCTGAGCGCGGAGCTGGGCGTCCAGGTTGGATAGCGGCTCATCCAAGAGCAGCACGTGCGGCTCGATCACCAGCGCCCGCGCCAGCGCCACGCGCTGCTGCTGCCCGCCCGACAGCTCATTGGGCCGACGCTGCGCATAAGGCAGCATCTGCACCCGCTTCAAAGCCCGCTCCACCCGCGCCGCCTTCTCCGACGCCGCCACCTTCCGCACGTCCAGCCCGAAGGCCACGTTCTGCCATACGGTCATGTGCGGCCAAAGCGCGTAGCCCTGAAACACCATCCCCGTATGACGCTTCTGAGGGGGCAGATGGGTCACATCCTGGCCGCCCAGCGCAATGGCGCCCTCGTTGGGCGACGTGAAGCCCGCAACCATACGCAGCAGCGTGGTCTTGCCGCAGCCCGAAGGCCCAAGCAGGAAGAACAGCTCGCCAGCGGCGATGTCCAGATCGACGCGGTTCACCGCGACGACGTCGCCGAACCGCCGGGTCAGACCTCGGATGGTGATTGGAACCATGGCAGGCAGCGCCAGGCCATGAGCATAGCACAGCGGCTATGACAAAGCCACCGAGGCCGAGCAAGGGGGGGCTATCCCCAATAGCCGATTGCCGACTTTGAAGGAGCGCCCCATTTCGACCCCTCGGCCCGCGGCCATGATCAACCTGATCAAAAAGCCGGGCCCGGGCCAGCAGCAGCGGCCAGATTGTGAAAGCGCGTCGTCGAGCCGTGGAACTGGAGCTTGACCGTCCCGGTGGGCCCGTTTCGCTGCTTGGCGATGATCACCTCCGCGGTGTTGGTCTCCTGGTAATCCTCCTCGCCGCGGTGGTAGTAGTCCTCGCGGTGGAGCATGATCACCACGTCCGCGTCCTGCTCGATCGAGCCCGACTCGCGCAGGTCGCTCATCCGCGGGCGGTGGCCCTCACGCGCTTCGGGCGAGCGGTTGAGCTGGCTTAGGCACACGACCGGAACGTTAAGCTCGCGCGCCAGGGCCTTGATGCCCCGGCTGATGGTCGAAACCTCCTGCTGGCGCGACTCGCTGCCCGGGGCGCTCATAAGCTGAAGGTAATCGACGAAGATGGCCTTGATGTCGTGCTGCGCCGCGAGCCGCCTCGCCTTGGCGCGCAGGCCCAAAAGCGTCAGTCCCGGCGTGTCGTCGATGTAAAGCGGCGCCTCTGACAATTCGCCCACCGACTTGGCGAGCAGGCCGAAATCCTCGTTGCTCAGCGTGTTGCGGCGGAGCTTGTGCGAATCGACGCCCGAACGCGAGCACAAAAGCCGCTGGGCCAACTGCTGACGGCTCATTTCCAGGCTGAAGACAGCACAGGGCTGCTTGAGCGTGACCGCCAGATGCTCAGCGATGTTCAGCGCGAAAGCCGTTTTGCCCATGCTCGGCCGCGCCGCGACGATGATCATCTCGCCGTTCTGGAGGCCGTTGGTCATCTCGTCCAGCTCAAAGAAGCCGGTCTCCAGGCCTGTGACCAGCCGGCCGTCCTCGTTCTCCAGCCGCGTGTAGACCTCCTGCACCAGCGTCTTGAGCGACGCGGCCTCCTGGTCGCCGCGGCCCTGGGCCAGCTCGAAGATGTCGCGCTCCGCACGGTCGAGCAGGTCGCCCACCGGCTGGGTCAGGTGGTAGCAGTCGTGGAGGATGCGGCCCGCTGCGTCGATCAGCCGCCGAAGTATCGATTTTTCGCGCACCAGCCGGGCGTAATGGTGCGCGCTGGCAGCCGACGGCACCGACTCGGCCAGCTCGATGAGGTACTCCACCCCGCCCACCTCATCCAGAAGCTGCTTGTCCTTGAGCCACTGGGTGAGCTGCACCACGTCGATCGACTGGTGCTTGTCGTACAGGTGGATCAGGGCCTGGTAGATGGCCGCGTGGGCGGGCTTGTAGAAGTCCTCCGGGCCGTGGACGATCTGCAGCACCTCGCCGCAGACGCGCCAGTCCAGGATCATCGAGCCTAAGAGCGCCGCCTCCGCCTCCAGGGCATGGGGGGGCAGCTTTTCGAAAAGCTTGGCCAGGTCGATCCGCCGGGGGTCGAACGGCTCACGCTTGCCGGAGAACGATCTGACCGGGGCGCTGCTCATGACCGATCCATCCTGACAACCCCGCTGCGTTGCGCCAAGAGCCATGTTCCGGATGTGGAGGGCGTGTGCAGAGCCTGTAGACAATAAAGCGCCCCAAAGAGGGGAAGCCGCCGGCCCTGGCCATTGGCAAAACCTCGCCCGCCCATTAAAACGTAGGCGCATCAGGCCGCGCCGGCCCAGGCGTTGAGCCGGGCGGCTCAAAACAGGTCAAGCCGGACTGCGGGACGGCGATGAAGGGGGAAAGGGGAGTTTCCGATGGCCCGATACGTCAAAGTTGCTTCCCTCGCGCCGGACTACTTGCTGCTGGCGGGCCGCCGCGACACCAGCCAGGCCGCGGTGGACGGGATCATCGACTTCTGGCAGCAGCAGATCGAAGCGGTCCTGCCCGATCAGCCCGACCTGATCATCCTGCCCGAGTGCTCCGACCGCTACCCCGACCACACGCCGGACGAGCGCCGGGCCTACTACGCTGTGCGTGGCGAGCAGGTCCGCGACGCCCTGGCCCGCATCGCCCGGACGAACCGCTGCTACATCGTCTACCCCACCATCTGGCCCATGCCCGACGGCACCTGGCGCAACACCGCCCAGCTCATCGGCCGCGACGGCAGCCTGGTCGGCCAGTACCACAAGAACTTCCCCGTCATCACCGAAACCGAGCAGGACGGCATCCTCTGCGGCGCTCAGCCCACCGTCCTCCCGTGCGACTTCGGGCGGGTGGGCTTTGCGATCTGCTTCGACCTGAATTTCGAGCCGCTCCGCAACGCCTACGCGCGCCTCAAGCCGGACTTGCTGGTGTTCCCCTCGATGTTCCACGGCTCGTTCCTTCAACAAGCCTGGGCGTACGCCTGCCGGACGCACTTTGTCTCAGCCGTCTGGAGCCTGCCCAGCGCAGCCCTGTCGCCCGTGGGCCACGTCCTGGCCCAGACGACCAACTATTTCCGCCACTTCACCGTCACGCTCAACCTCGATTGCCGGGTGATCCACCTGGACTTCAACTGGGAAAAGCTTCGCGCCATGAAGCGCAAGTACGGCCCGGAAGCCCGGTTCACCGATCCGGGCCTGCTGGGCGCGGTTCTGATCTCCAGCGAAAGCGACCGCTTCACCGCGGACGACCTGGTTCGCGAATTCGGCTTCGAGCTGCTGGACGACTACATGGCCCGCTCAACCGCCCACCGGGAAAACCCCGCCCACCGCGAAGCTGTGGCAATCAAGTGACCTGTCCATCGGGCGGCTTGGCGATCCGGCGATCTCTTCGCCTGCCCCCTGCCGTCTACCCCCTGCCCCCTACCCTCTACCGTCTGCCCGCTACCCTCTAGCTTGCCCCCTCAGCGGCTCATTCGCAGTGCGCGTTCCAGGTTAGCCTGGGCGTCGGTGAAGGTGGGGTTGATTCGCAGCGCAGCCCGGAACTGCGCGACCGCCTCCTCCATACGGCCGAGCTGCGCCAGCGTGATGCCGTAAAGATTCCGCAGGGACGCATCGCCGCCCTGATTAAGCCGCACCGCCTGCTCGAACGCCTCCGCGGCTTGCTCCAGCCGGCCCAGTTGGTACAGCGCCTTGGCCCGGTCGGCCCACGCCACGCCGCGCAGACCGGGGTAGCGGCTCTCGTCAGCCTGCTCCACCGCTTCAGCGAATAGCGCCTCAGCCTGCTCCACCTGGCCCGCCCGCGCCAGTTGAGCGCCCAGCACCAGAAGTGCAGGCGGATGCGCCAACCCCGCCTGCTGAGCCTGGCGGTAGATGGCCACCCCTTGCTGCGCTCGGCCGATGCGGCCCAGCGCTGCGGCCAGGTTCTCCCAAAGCTGGTCACGGTTGCCCACGCCCATGGGCAGCATCACCCCGCGCTGCCAGGCAGCAATGGCCTCCTCCACACGGCCTTGCCGGTAGAGCACCACGCCCAGGTTGCTCCAGGCGCGCGGGTTGTCGGGCGCTCGGGCGATCGTGTCGCGCCAGAGCATTTCATCGCTGGCGTAGTCGCGGTTGCGCGCTACGGTTTGCACAGCCAGGCCCGCTGCTGCAATTAGCGCCACGATCATGCCGATACGCCCCGCCCGCTCTAGCGGCATCAGCCGCGCAAGGCCCAGGCCCACCAGCGGCACCGCCAGGCTCACCACCGCTGCCAACGGCAGGTACATGCGGTGCTCCACCGCAAGGTCAGCAATGGGCACAATGCTGGAGGTGGGCGCGAGGATGACAAAAAACGCCCCCGCAGCGCAGCCCCAGGCGGTGTTGCGCCACACGCCCCACGCGGTCAGGGCCAGAAGCGTCCCCACCACCAGCCACGCCGGCACAAGCTGCGTCCACGCCGCTGCGGGCCGCCAGCCGTAGTCCAGCGTCAAGCCCACCGGGCACGCAGCCAGGCGCAGGTAGTGCAGGATCACTGCGGGCTGGTTCATCGCATAGACCGCGGGCGTGTGGAGCGTCATGCCCAGGCCGGCGCTTTGCTGCTCCTGGGCTGGGCCCATCAGCGTCCATGCGGTCAGCACCGCAGCGGGCAGCGCAAGCGCCAGGTAGAGGCCCCAGCGCTGGCGCAGCGCCGCGACCCACGAGCCGCTCAGAAACGCCCGGTCGATCAGCAAGGCGACAACGGGCAAGGTGACCGCCACCTCCTTGGTCGCCATCGCCGCGACGCCCGCTGCCACCGCCAGGGCGTACCAGCCCGCAGCGTGGCGTTCGAGCCGGCCCGGCTCGCCGGCCTCCAGCGCCGCTTGCGCCCGGCCGCCGCGCACCAGGGCCGCCAGCGCTGCCAGGTAGAACAGCCCCATCATCGATTCGCCCCGCTGGACGACGTACGTCACCGCCTGCGTGTTGAGCGGGTGCACCAGCCACAACAGCGCCGCAGCGCCGGCCAGGCCGTCAGCCCATCGGCCAAGGAGCGATGTATCGCCGCGGGTGCGCAGCAACTGTCTAAGCAGCGCGAACAGCATCAGCCCCGCTGCCACGTGCACCGCGATGTTGAACAGGTGATAGCCCAGCGGGTTCAAACCATCGCCGCCCCAGGCTTGGGCCAGCGTGTAGTTGATCGCCAGGGTCAGCTCCAGCAGCGGCCGACGGGTCTGGCCAAGCCCTTGCCAGAGGGAGGCCCAGTCGCGGATGCGGGGGTTGTCGACGATGCTGGAGAGGTCGTCCAGGACGAACGCCCCGTCGAGCCCGCTGGCCCACACCACAGCACCGACGACCGCCAGCCCCACGACCGCCGCCCAGCATGCCTTGCGATTCGATGGCGTGACTTGTTCAGTTGGTTCAGTCATGACAGCCTTGAGGTTTTTGAGGCTCAGGCAAGCTGGGGAGCAGAGCACGACACCGTGACAAGATCAAGATAAGGAAGTGCCCCGGCGTCTGCCCCTGCCGCCTGCTCTTTTTCGAGAGCTTTCCCAGGGCCGGGGGCCGTGGGCCTTCCGGGGCCGGGCTGATGGCTACCCTCTACCCCCTTCCCCCTATCGCCCGCGGCAGGTGGGGCTGCCAGATCGGCAGCCCAAGGCAGGGCGGCAAATTGAAAAAGCCCACAAATACTACGAGTTATAGAATAATCACCTGGCCCCTCATTTGCACAGGGAGCAGGCAGCGGCTGCGCGTGTCGCGGCCAGCGGCTCCGCTGGGGGGCCGGGCGGAACGGAGCGCTATGGCGGTCAAGTTCGAAGACTACTACCAGGTGCTGGGCGTGGACCGCAAAGCCACGCAGGCGGAGATCCAGCGAGCTTTTCGCAAGCTGGCCCGCCAGTACCACCCCGACGTGAACAAGGAGCCCGGCGC
>DASVCG010000421.1:0-9272 GCA_036381755.1 Phycisphaeraceae bacterium
TGCTGCTGGTAGGCGCCCCGGGCGGCCCGCCAGGCGTTGCGCTGGTAGGAATCCATCTGGTCAAGCTGGGTTTCGGTGTAGGTCGGGGGCGGCGTGAGGGTGATCTCCGGCGCGGTGAGCAGGCCGATCAGGTCGACCACGAAGCTGAGGGTGTAGGCCGCCAGCAGACCCGCCACCAGGCCCAGGAAGACGCCTGACAGGGCTGAAAGCCGCTTGTGCCGGGTGCCCACGTCGATGGCCACCACCGCCGCGGCCAGCGCCAAAGCGCCCAGCATGCTGATGGTGAACACGCCAAAGCCCACCTGGGCCCCGCCCTGGTTGGACAGGAGGTACAGCGCCGCCACCGCCGCCACCAGCACCACAAACGCGCCGCGAAGGATGAATAAAATCATGATGGAGGCCCTTCCTAAGCCTTGGATAAATGAATCATGCGGCCGAATGGGGATGAATTCTCACCCGTTGAGCATAAGGCTCAACGCAGCATTCGCCAAGCCACTTGCGATCCGCCGAGACGGGGGCTATCGTCCTGACTGCGTGTCGCAGCCCCACGGCTGCGTGGCGGGCGTGCCCGCTGTGAGGATCGACGGCCGGGCCCGGTGCACGGGTCGGCCTACGAACCGGGTCAGGCCTTGACCGGAGCAGCCCTAAGTGGCGTCGGCCCGGTGCCGTCGGTGTCCTGGCCGTCGTTCCCCGCAGCGGGCGCATGCCCCTGGCCCCGGACCCTTGATTTCTGAGGCATGGCCTACACCGTTCTGGCAAGGCGGTACCGTTCGCAGTCGTTCGACGACGTAGTCGGGCAGGAGCCCATCGCGCGGACGCTCAAGAACGCCATCGCCGCTGGCCGCGTGGCCCACGCGTACCTCTTTTGCGGCACGCGGGGGGTGGGCAAGACCTCGATGGCGCGCATCTTCGCCCGCGCGCTCAACGCCCCGGACACGGTCAGCGGCTCGCCGCGCGAACCCGAGGCCCAGTACCCGCCCGAGGACGTCCAGCAGCGCATGGCCCAGGCGATCATGCGCGGCGACGACCTCAACGTCATCGAGATCGACGGCGCCTCCAACAACAGCGTCGAGCAGGCGCGCCAGCTCATCGCCAACGCCGGCCTCTCGCCCACCACCCAGGCCCGCTACAAGATCTACATCATCGACGAAGTGCACATGCTCACGGGCTCGGCGTTCAACGCCCTGCTCAAGACGATGGAGGAGCCCCCGGCACACGTCAAGTTCATCCTCTGCACCACCGAGCCGCACAAGGTGCCCGCGACGATCCAGTCGCGCTGCCAGCGGTTCGACTTCCGCAACATCCCCACCGCGCAGATCGCCAAGCACCTGACCAGCGTGCTCCAGCAGGAGAACGTGCCCGCGCAGGAGCAACTGGTCTGGCAGGTGGCGCGGCTGGGCAACGGCTCGATGCGCGACGCCTTGTCGCTGCTGGACCGGCTGCTGGCGACGGGCCAGTCGCCGCTGACGGTGCAGGTGCTGGAGGAGATGCTGGGCCTGCCGCCGCAGCAGCAGGTGGTGGAATTGGTCGACGCCCTGGCTGACGGCGACGTGAAGGCGACGCTGGAGAAGGCCGCGGGCATGCTCGGCAGCGGCATCAGCCAGGACCAGTTGGTGGAGGTGCTCACGGAGCGTCTGCGTCAGCTTCTGCTGATCAGCGCCTGCGGGGCGGACAGTGGCCTGGTGGAGCTGTCGGAGGAGGACCGCCGCGTCGCCGCCCAGCAGGCCCAGCGGTTCGACGCCGCGGGCCTGGCGTACATGATCGCTCTGTGCGACCACCTTCAGCGTCAGGCCAAGGAGAGCCCCACGCCCCGGGCGCTCCTGGATGCGTGCCTGGTCCGCCTGGCGCTGGCGGAGAAGATGGCGGACGTGACGGCGCTACTGAGCGGGGCCGCAGCAGGCGGCGAAAAAAAAAAGTAGCCGCTCCGCAGACGGCGAGGCCCATCCCGCCCGCAGCCAGGCCCGCATCGCCAGCGGCGAGGCCCACTCCCGCTCCTATCGCTGAATCTGCGTCGGCAGCATCGTTCGCATCCGGCCGCGCCCCAGCGGGTCAGGCGGGCGGCTCCGAGCCTGCTGAGCCGATTGTGGCGGATCCATCCGATTTAGGCGCGGTGTGGGCCGCGGTGCTGAGGCGGATCGCCCGTCGGCCCGCGCTGGCGTGGCTTGGCTATCTGCGGCTGGAGCGTCTCGACGCCGGCCGGGCTGTGCTGCGCATCTTGCCGGGCCACCGCGAGTTGGCCGCGTTCGCGACGGTTGACGCCCGCCTGGATCAGATCAGCCAGGAGCTGTCCGCGGTGGTGGGTCAGCGGGTGCGTGCATCCATCGACGTCTCAGCCCCAGCCGCGGCGCAGGGGGAAGGGGCTGGCGCCTCCCAGGCCGGCCAAGCGGGCGAGCAGGCTGCTTCTTCGCAGGCCCTGGCCACGCACCGCAGAAGGGCGCTGGACCTGCCCCTGGTCAAGCGAGCTTTGGAGGCGTTCCCCGATGCTCACCTCATGGACGTGCGGGAGGAAGCCCAATCGCCCGCGGACGCTCCGCAGCAGGCCGACTCCAGCGAGGCGGCTGACTCGATCGACGCCCCCGCGTACGACGCATCAGACGCTTTGGATGACGACGCCCCCCAGGAGGAGGACGACGAATAGCCGCCTAGCCCCGTGGCCAGCAGCCCAGCGGCTATGATGTGGGGCCGCAGCGGGCCTGCGGGGGTGGGCAGTTCATCGGCCCGGCGTCAGGAGCGATCATGCTGGATCAGTTCAAGAACCTGAAGAACCTGGCGGGGATGTTCGGCAACGCCAAGGAGCTGCGCGAGAAGTTCGAACAGCTCCAGGCGGAGCTGGCCCAGCGGACCGTCGAGGCTGACGCTGGCGCCGGCGCGGTGCGGGTGACCGCCAACGGCAAGCTCCAGATTGTCCGCGTGGAGTTGGATCGCCCGCTGATCATCTCGCTGGCCGGCGAGGGCAGTCAGGCCGACCAGGAGATGATCGAGGAGCTTATCGCCTCCGCGGCCAACGCTGCGCTGGAAAAAGCGCAGGAGATGGTTCGCACGGAGTACGCCCGCCTCGTGGGCGGCATGGGCCTGCCGGGCCTGGAAGGCCTGATGGGAGGCTGATTTAAGCAGGGGGCAGGGGGGTTGCCGATGACCCTTCGACTACTCGGCGGGGCGATTTTTCACAGTTCGTTCTTGGAAATCGGCAATCAGCAGCGATCCCAATGCCTGTCGCCCGTCTCCTTTTGATCATTGCTTGACTTGTCCCTGGCAGGTCCACCACAGCCGGGCGGTGGTGGCCAGGATGCGGCTGCCGGCACGGAGACTGCCCAGGAGCGACCCGGAGATTTTGCTTCGCCCAGCGTGTCGGGGGCGGTAGGGCACGTCCAATTCCACCACGCGCAGGCCCATTTGGGCGGCTTTGAACTGCATCTCCAGCGTCCAGCCCCAGGTGCGATCCTGCATGTCCAGGCGGGCCAGGCTTGACCAGCGGATCACGCGCATCGGCGCTAGATCCCGGTAGCTGTGCCCCGTGGCCAGCTTCATCAGCCAGCAGGCCAGGGCGTTGCCCCATCGCTGGGGCAGGCTCAGCGCATCGGGCTGGGCCAGCGCGGTGCGGGCGCCCAGGGCCAGGTCGGCCTGGTCAGCCAGGATCGGCTGACACAGCCGGGGCAACTGGGCCGGCTCGTCCGCCAGGTCAGCATCGAGAAACGCCACCGCCAGGGGCGGCCCCTGCGGGCAGTTGGCTAACCAGTTCAGCCCCGCCAGGCAGGCACGGCCGTAACCCTGCTTGGGTTCATGCACGACGATGGCCCCGTGAGCCTGGGCGAGCGTGGCGGTGCGGTCGGTCGAGCCGTTGTCGACCACCACGACCTGCCGAAGTGCTGAGCGGGGCAGGGCGGTCAGCAGGGCCACGAGGTTGGGCTCCTCGTTGCGGGCGGGGATAATCAGATCCACCGCGGGGGCAGGCGGTTCAGCGTCGGAAGCGACAGCGGGCGGCGGCATGGCAGCGGCAGCGTATCCGATGCACGCGGGTCCGGGCCAGCCCGCTTAAACTGGCTGCATGTGGGGCAGCGACGGGTGCTGCTGGGCGTCTGCTGGCGTGGTCTGGAGTTGACGCACAGGCTGTAAAGGCGGTAGCGTCATAGGGTTTGGCGGGAAGGTGAGCCCTGATGCACATACGCGACATCTTCGACAGCCGCGCGACCACCTTTTCGTTTGAGTTCTTCCCGCCTCACACCCCCCAGGCGGCGGAGGTGCTGTTTAAGACCATCCGCGACCTGGCGCCGCTCAAGCCCTCGTTCGTTTCGGTGACGTACGGGGCGGGGGGCTCCACCCGCCAGCTCACGCACGATCTGGTCGTGCGTATCCGCGACACCACGCCGCTGGACCCGATCCCTCACCTGACCTGCGTCTGCCACAGCGAGGCGGAGGTCCGCCACATCCTGGAGCGGTACGCCCAGCACGGGGTGAGCAACATCCTGGCTCTTTCGGGCGACCCGCCCCGCGACCGCCCCAATCACGACCGCAGCCGCGACGCTTTTCGCTACGCCGCGGACCTGGTCCGCTACATCCGCCGATTCAATGAGGAGGGGGGGCACCCCGATCCGCGGGGGTTCGGCATCGGCGTGGCAGGCTTCCCCGAAGGCCACCCCGCCACGCCCAATCGCCTGCTGGAGATGGACTACCTCAAGGCCAAGGTGGATGCTGGGGCGGACTACATCTGCACGCAGCTATTCTTCGATAATCGCGATTTTTACGACTTCCGCGAGCGGTGCGAGCTGGCGGGGATCCGCGTGCCGATCCTGGCGGGGATCATGCCCATCACCAGCCTTCAGGGGATGCGCCGCATGGCGGACCTGGCCGCGGGCGCTCGCTTCCCCGCGGCGCTGTTGCGGGCGCTCAACCGCTGCGGCGACGACCCCGACGCTGTCCGCCGAGTAGGCGTCCACTGGGCCACCGAGCAGTGCCGAGACCTGCTCGACCACGGCGTGCGCGGCATCCACTTCTACACCCTCAACCGCTCCGACGCGACCCGCCAGATCTACCTCAACCTGGGCGTCCGCGACAGCCTGGCCCTGGAGCAGCGGTAAGCAGCGGTAACAGATTCTCCACGCCCTTCGTCCCGCCAATAGCCCCGATCCGGACGTTTTGAGGGCGATTCCGGGGTGATTCCGCGGGCGGGGCGAAGGCACTTCCGGGGCGGAGGTGCTTCTGGGAATACTTCCGGGGGCCGGGGGTACTTCCGGGGTACTTCCGGGGCACTTCCGGGGGCACTTCCGGGGGTACTTCCGGGGGCGGGAGGCCCGGATCTTCATTTTGTGGTAGATTCATTCGATGATGGAGGGGATGCACGCCATCTTTCTCCTGGCGGATGGGGCGTCAGAGCCGCGCCTGCGGCCCACGAGCAGCAGGCGGGGGTTGTCGGGTTATCTCAGATCAAATGCCGAACTCCCCGTGCCCGGGCGGGGTACTACAGTTATCGGGCGATTCAGGCACGTCCAGAGCGTTCAAGGCCAGCGGGTCCATCCCGCCTGGCGGGGAAGACGGGCCCCATCGCCCTGTCCGGTCCACCATGCGCTGAATCTGGGAGATGGGAGGAGCTGGGCCCATGTGGCTGGACGCTCCCGACTCCCCAGCACCGCTGTAGCATCCCTGCACGCCAAAATCGCAGCCTCTGACCCAGGTGGTTGCCGTTTCGGCATCCGGGATGTGGCCAGCCAGGCCCCCGCTTGCCGATACATCCCACGGAACCGGCAGGCGGGCAGAGGCGTCAGATCCCGCCTGGTACGACAGTTGCTGGAGTATTCATGGAAAGCCCCCGGAACGAGCCTCCGGAAAGGACCCTCCGGAAATGGGTTCCGGGATCGTCAGCGGGCTTCAATGGTTGGAGCTGCTGGCTGTAGACGGGCGACGTGGCTGGAAGGTGGACGAGCGTCACGGTGGACGAGCGTGTAGCGGCCGATAGGGCTTGATTGAAGCCCCGCAGGGGCAGGCTGATGGAGAATCCTGCCCGGGCATCCAATAATGCCTGATCGGCGCTACAATATGAGTGTTCGGAAGCGGCCCTTTTTTGAACGGGCGGTGAGATATGTTTGAGCGATTTACCGACAGAGCCCGCAAGGTGATGGCCCTGGCCAACCAGGAGGCCCAGCGCTTCAACCACGAGTACATCGGTACCGAGCATATTTTGCTGGGGCTGGTGAAGGAAGGTTCAGGCGTTGGGGCCAACGTACTCAAGAACCTGGACGTGGACCTGCGCAAGGTGCGTCTGGAGGTGGAGAAGCTGGTCAAGTCCGGTCCGGACATGGTGACCATGGGCAAGCTCCCGCAGACGCCGCGCGCCAAGAAGGTGATTGAGTACGCCATCGAGGAGGCGCGCAACCTCAACCACAACTACGTGGGCACGGAGCACCTGCTCCTGGGGTTGCTGCGTGAGCACGAGGGCGTGGCGGCGCAGGTGCTGATGAACCTGGGGCTCAAGCTCGAGGAGGTTCGGGAGGAAGTCCTGAACCTGCTGGGGGCGGGCGTGGACCCGGAGGAGGCCGCCTCGGCCAAGGGCGGCGCTGAGGATCCCAGCTCCGCCAAGGCCGGCAAGAGCAAGACCCCGGCCCTGGACAGCTTCGGCCGAGATCTGACCGAGCTGGCCCGCGAAGGGCAGCTTGACCCGGTGATCGGCCGGGCCAACGAGATCGAGCGGCTCATCCAGATCCTGTGCCGGCGGACCAAGAACAACCCGGTGCTGCTGGGTGAGGCCGGCGTGGGCAAGACCGCCATCGTCGAGGGCCTGGCGCAGAAGATCGTCTCCAACGACGTGCCCGAGATCCTGGCGGACCGCCGAATCGTCGTGCTGGACCTGGCGATGATGGTCGCCGGGACCAAGTACCGCGGGCAGTTCGAGGAGCGGATCAAGGCGGTGATGAACGAGGTCCGCCGGGCCAAGAACGTGCTCCTGTTCATCGACGAGCTGCACACGCTGGTCGGCGCTGGCGGTGCGGAGGGCGCGATCGACGCGTCCAACGTGCTCAAGCCGGCCCTGTCCCGCGGGGAGATCCAGTGCATCGGCGCCACCACGCTCGATGAGTACCGCAAGTACATCGAGAAGGACGGCGCGCTGGAGCGGCGGTTCCAGACGATCATCGTCGAGCCGCCCAACAAGGAAGAGACGATCCAGATCCTCAAGGGTCTGCGCGATCGGTACGAGGCGCACCACCGCGTCCAGATCACCGATGAGGCGATCCAGATGGCGGTGGAGCTGAGCAACCGGTACATCACCGCGCGGGTGCAGCCGGACAAGTCGATCGACGTGATCGACGAGGCCGGGGCGCGCGTGCGGCTCAAGAGCATGAGCAAGCCGCCTGACCTGGCGGAGCTGGAAGAGCAGATCGAGCGGCTCTCGATCGAGAAGGACGAGGCGGTCAAGGCCGCGGACTACGAGCGCGCCGCTGAGCTGCGCGACCAGGCGGAGGGTCTGCGCCGCAAGAAGGAGCAGATCCAGCGTGAGTGGCGAGCCAAGGCCAAGGAGGTCGACGGCGTGGTCGACGAGGAGGTCGTCGCGGAGGTGGTCTCCAAGATGACCGGCGTGCCGCTCCAGCGTCTGGAGAAGGCCGAGAGCGAGCGTCTGCTCAAGCTCGAGGATGAGCTGCACAAGCGTGTCGTGAGCCAGGACGAGGCCATCAACGCGGTGGCCAAGGCCCTGCGCCGCGCCCGCTCGGGCCTCAAGGACCCCCGCCGGCCCATGGGCAGCTTCATCTTCGTGGGCCCCTCGGGCGTGGGTAAGACCCTCCTGGCCAAGAGCCTGGCGGAGTTCATGTTCGGCGATGAGGACTCGCTGATCCGCATCGACATGTCCGAGTACATGGAGAAGCACAACGTCAGCCGCCTCATCGGCGCGCCGCCGGGCTACGTCGGCTATGAGGAGGGCGGTCAGCTCACCGAGCAGATCCGCCGACGGCCATACTCCGTCGTGCTGCTCGATGAGATCGAGAAGGCCCACCCCGACGTGTTCAACATGCTCCTCCAGATCATGGAGGAGGGGCAGCTCACCGACTCGTTCGGCCGGCACGTGGACTTCCGCAACACGGTGCTGATCATGACGAGCAACATCGGCGCCGAGCTGATCAAGAGCAAGGGCGGCTTCGGGTTCGCCAAGCCTTCGCAGGAGGCGGACTACCAGAAGATGAAGCAGACGCTCAACTCCGAGATCGAGCGCTACTTCCGCCCCGAGTTCATCAACCGGCTCGACGACGTGATCGTCTTCAGGCCGCTGACGCGGGATAACCTGGTGCACATCGTCGAGTACGAGCTGCGCAAGGTGATCAAGCGGCTCCTGGAGCGCGACATCACCCTGGAGCTGGACGCCAGCGCCAAGGATTACCTCATCGAGAAGGGCTACAACCCCGACTTCGGCGCCCGGCCGCTCCGCAGGGCGATCGAGCATTACGTCGAGGACCCCCTCAGCGAGGCGATCCTGCGCGACGAGTTCCACGCGGGCCAGGTCATCAAGATCAGCCATCAGGAAGGCGAGGACAAGCTCACCTTCGTCCCGGCTGATCGAAAGGACCAGGACGCCGCTGAGACGGTGGCCCAGGCCGGCGCTGAGAGCACTTGACCCCGGCCTCCAGCCTGGCTGGAACATCCTTGATCGAGTTCACCATCAGCCCGCTGGTTTCGACCAGCGGGCTTTTTTTGCGCTCAGCAGCGTCGCCTGTGAAGTCGCCCTTGATCCCCCGGGGCTTTTGCGGAACAATCGGCTGGGGGTGGATGCGCCTGGGGGCGTTTCCTGCGGCGCAGGGGGTTCTGTGGTTTCGGCTTAAAACAAGGAGAACGAGTGATGAGCACCACCACCGTTCGGGTCCGGGCGTGGTTCATCGTGGCGACGGCGTCGGCGCTGATGCTGGTCCTGGGCGTCTGGTCGGCCAAGGCGCAGCAGCAGGAGGATCAGCCCACGCAACGTCAGCGGCCCAGGATGCGGCAAGAGCCGGGCGCGCGCATGCCGATTGAGCGCCCCACCCGCGGCATCGCGGTCATCCACCCCACCCAGGGCAGCCAGGTGCGCGGCGTGGTCCGCTTCGTGGAAAGCGCGGGCGCCCAGATGCGCGTCGTGGGTTGGGTGGAAGGGCTCGAGCCCAATTCCGAGCACGGCTTCCACGTTCACCAGTACGGCGATTGCAGCGCGCCCGACGCCACCAGCGCCGGCGACCACTACAACCCCCAGGGGCACCCCCACGCCTTGCCGCCTGGACAACCCCGACACGCCGGCGACTTCGGCAACATCAAGGCCAACGCCC
>DASVCG010000422.1:0-3604 GCA_036381755.1 Phycisphaeraceae bacterium
GGCTCACGGGCAAGTACCGCCGGGGCGAACCTGTGCCTGAAGGCACGCGGCTCAGCGACCGCGCGGATCAAATCACACCGCAGCGCCTCGACACGATCGAGCGGCTCATCGCGCTGGCTGAGTCGCGCGGCCACACGCTGCTGGAATTGGCGTTCTCCTGGCTGCTGGCGCGGCCGAGGGTGGCGTCGGTGATCGCCGGGGCCACCCGGCCCGAGCAGGTGCGGGCCAACGCCGCTGCTGCGGATTGGCAACTTGATGAAGAAGATCTGGCGGAGGTGGACGCGATCGTGCCCGCGCCGGGCTGAGTCGGCCGATTGATCGGGCGCAGCAATTGGGATCGGCCCCGTCATGGCGCAGCGCCCTGCTTGCTGGAGGCATATCATGGCCATTGCGATGTGGCGACTGGCGGCTCTCCTCCTCACCGCCTTGAGCATGGGGCTGGCGTTCTGTCACGTGATGGAGCTGCCGGCCAAGATGATGCATCCCCCGCAGTTCTACGCCGCGGTCAACAGCACGCTCTACGGCGCCTTTGGCGTGATCGGCGCCGCGGTCGTGGTCGGCGGCGTGGCGGCAACGGCTGTCCTGGCCTGGCTCGTCCGCCAGCGCCGACCCGCGTTCCGATGGACGCTGGCAGCGGCGATCTGCTTCGCGCTCTCCCTGGCGATGTGGCGGATCTTGGTCTACCCGGTCAACGCGGAAGCGGTTCGGGCGTGGGAGTCGGTTTACGCCGCAGAAATCGAGACGCTTGAATTGGAGGTGTTCCGCTCGCCGCCTGAGCCGGTGGTGCAAGTGTGGGCGCAGCAACGCCAGCGATGGGAGTATGGCCACGCGACCACGTTCGTCATTCAACTCTTGGGATTCGGAGCGCTGGCGTGGTCCATCCTTGTGGAAACTCGGCTCGGCAGGGGAGCTGAGGTCGAAGGCTAATGCGATGACGCTGGCGCCGCCGCAAATAGCAGCCCGTTTGTCCTCTCTGCAACGGTCGTGCGCATCAAGCAGGAAGAGCGCGACGCGTTCATGAATCGGCTCAAGAGCGCCTCGGCTGGTGGGCGGGGCGCTGCGGCCGCTTGCTCATGCCAGGGCAGGGATCAGCCGCGTCGGCCCTGCCATCGGCTGGACTCGCGGATCGTGATACTCGGCTTGAACTTGACCGTCTCCCCTTGCCGCCGCTTGCCTTCGAGCATGTCGATCAACAGGTCCGCTGCGGCTGCGCCTGCCTCATGGACTGGCGGGTCCACGCTGGTCAGCGGGGGAGAGAAGAACTGGCCCAGCTCGCCGGTGTGGTAGCTCACCACACTGACATCGCGGCCGATGACCAGCCCCGCTTCCACCAGCGCGCGTGTGCCCGCGACCGTGATCATGCCCCCGACCCCCAGCAGGGCGTCGGGAGGGTCATGCCGCTTAAGCGCTTCCCGGACTGCCTCGTATCCTCTCTGGGACCAGTTCAGCCGGGAAGGCCCTGTCCACAAGAGGATGGGTTCGGGGGCCGACGCTTCCGCCGCCGCTGCCCGGTAGCCCTCCACCCGCTCGGTGAATGGGTGAGATTGTTCACCTGCGAGCACCCAAACTTTCTGCACGCCTTGCTCGTACACGTGCCGACCAGCGAGCAGGCCTCCCGTGAACTCGTCGGTGAGCACGCAGCTCACGCGGGAGTCGCTCGGCTTATGCTCGATCGAAACCACCTGGACGCCCCGCTTGAGCCAGCGATCGAGCATCTCGCCTCGCAGGATGCCGCTGGCCGAGCCCACGACGGCCAGGGCCGGCACGCCATGCGTACCCAGCACCTCGTCGCTGACCCGCATCGGGTCCGGCTCATCCAGAAACGCGCTGAGCACCACGTGGTAACCGCGCTCCGCGGCGCGCTGGACGAACGACTCTGCCGTGGCCGACGAGTGCAGGTCCCGCAGTTGCTGGAGGCAGATCATCAGCAGGCGCGAAGAGGACCGCCGCAGTTGGGAGGCGAAGAAGTTGGGCTGGTACTTGAGTTCACTGGCCGCCTTGAGGATCCGCCGCTCCGTCGCCGGGGCGATCTTCCGCTCGCGCGCTTTGCCGTTGAGCACCACGCTGACCGTCGAGGGGCTCAGACCGACCTTGTCGGCGATCATCTGCAGGGTGACCGCGTTGGGGGAGGAAGGGGCCATAAATTCTATTTCGATAAAATCAAACCTTTTAGTAGGGTAGAATCAAGACGCTCGGGCGTCAAGAAGACGCGCCTGCAAAGTCTTCGCCCCCAATGGGCGGAGGCCCGCCCAAGGCTGTTTCAACCAAAATCATGGATAGGGCTGGCGTATCGCGACGCCGCAAGTGAGGGGCTTGCGGGCTTTGGCCATGCGTTTCCGGCTTGTATGGGGGGTAGGGATTATCGCTGCTGGCCTTTCGATAGCGCCGGGGCGGCCGCGTTCGTGCTCCGCGGGCTGCTGTTTTGATGATTAGCGATTGTATCCTGGCTTCGTGAGCCTCTCCTTGATCGCCACGTGTGAGGCAAAGATCGCAGGCGGTATACGTCAACATCTGGTTTTGTCGCTGTTTGATGATGCGGTTGGGGCTGGCGCGTAGGTTGATTCAACCGCATCGCGATAGCTAGCTTGTCTTACGGTTTGATCCACATAACGCTTGACAGAGGGTGACGCCTCGGTTATTTTAACTACAACGTTTGTTTTACTATATTTTGTATGGGACAAGACCGCCGTCGATGCGGTTGCGGGGGCGCTTTTCTATATCTTGTCTGTTTAACAGTAAGTGGCAATTCAATGTGATGTGATGGTTTTGCAGAAATCTCCTTTATGGAGTTCTCGGTGCCATGGCGCGATTGCTTCTCCGATTGACCGGATGCCGGGGTCTGCTGATAGGGGGGCTATTGCTGATCGCCTCCTCCGCCTTTGCGGAGGCTGTGCGGTACGTCGCCCCAGCCGCCAAGGGGGAGGGGACCGGCCAGGATGCCCAGAACGCCGCGGCTTACCTCAATGAGGCATTCTGGCAGGAAGTTCAGGGCCTGTTGGCTCAAGGGCCGGTTACGGTGCGCTTCCTGGATGGCGTCTATTCCGGGCCCGAGCTTAATCTCAATGGCGTTGGTCACGATCAGCACCGCCTCACGCTGCGTGGCGACACGAGCGATGGGGCTGTTTTCTCAGGCGATACTAACTGGTACATCCGCCTGCGCGGCTCGCACCACATCACGTTCACGGACTTGCACTTCAGGGGCCCGGTCCGGAGTTTCCCGATTCACATGCAGGAGCTGGGCTCGCGGGATCGGCCCAGCCACCACATTCGGATCGAGGACTGCACCTTCACCGACATGCATACCGTTGTTTACGGAGCGCTGGGCGTGGTCAACGGCTCTCATCACATCACCGTCCGCGGCTGCACGTTCCGCGGCGTCGGTCTTGATGGCCGGGCCCATATGGCTTACAACACCCATGGCGCTCATCACCTCTACTATTACGACAACATCTTCGAGGACTGCACCGGCGAGTACGTCCGCTTCCGCAACGGGTGCGAGCACGTCGAAGTGGCTCGCAACATCTTCCGGAGCACGGAGCCCAAGTATAATTCACCTTTTGTCTCGATGCCGCTGTTCAACGACGTAAACCCGGGCGACGAAATT
>DASVCG010000423.1:0-2319 GCA_036381755.1 Phycisphaeraceae bacterium
TCACAAGAAACAGGTGTTGCGAAATGCGGCAGCCCTGAGTACAACATTAAAAATATACAGTGGTATACCAAACCCTGTCAACCCACCCAAGGCCACGACAGGGGCTCAGTTCCCCGGCCCAAGCGGCCGTGCCCGCTGCCTGGGAGCCCGCTTTGGGAGAGGAAGCTGTTTTATGACCCCACCCTCAACCTCACCCGTTGCCGCCCCCGCCGGCGCTGCCTCGCCCACCGCCTACCACGGCGTGGTGGCGGCCATGCTCACTCCCTGCCGGGCGCCGGGAACCGTGGACCCACAGGGGACGACCCGGCTCGCCCGCGTGCTGGTCGAGCAGGGCTGCCACGGCCTGTTCGTGCTGGGGTCCACGGGCGAACTGCCGTTGCTGGACGAGGATGACCGAGCCGCCCTGCTCGTCGCCGCCCGCGAGGGCGCCGGCCCAAACGCCCGCCTCTACGCCGGCGTTAGCGGCACCGGCGTCTGCCAGACCATCCGCTATGCCCGCCTGGCTGCTGAGGCGGGTGCCGACGTGGCGATGATCATGGCCCCGTTCTTTCTCAAGTTCGACCAAGTCGAGCTGGAGGCCTACGTCCGCGCCATCGCTGACGCCAGCCCGATCCCCGTGGGGATCTACCACCATCTGCGGATGCCCAGCGTCTTCGAGCCCGCGACGGTCGCCCGCCTCGCGGGTCATCCCAACCTTGTGACGATGAAGGACACCAGCGCGGACCTCGACCGCATGCGCAAGCTGATCAGGGGCACAGCGGGCCAGGGTTTGGCGCTGTTCCAGGGCAGCGAGCCCTTGATCCTGCCCAGCCTCGAGGCCGGAGCCCACGGCTGCGTCTCGGCGCTGGCCAATGTGGCGCCGCGCTGGCATCGCGAGCTGCTCGACGCCTGGAGCCGCGGCGACCGCGAAGCGGCAAAGCAGGCCCAGCAGCGGATCACCCACTTGGCGGGGCTGTTCCGGCTCGAGCCGGTAGGGCGTTCGTTCGCTCACTTCGCCTACGTGCTTCGCTACGCAGCGCAGGCGCAGGGCTGGATCGAGTCGATTTGCGGCATGACACCCGGGTTCAAGCCGGACCCGGCGTTCACCCATGCTGTGCGCGAACACCTCAAAGCCGTCGGGCTGATCTGAACCCCACGCCTGCCGTGGACCCGAAAAGCCTATCGCGAACTCGACATGAGCAGCCGATGCGTACACGAGGTGGAAGTGCTCGCGGCCCGCAGCCTGGACCACGCGCGGATCTGTGAGGTCCGCGCCGATATTCCCGGTGATTCTCTCATCCCAGGAGTTTCAACCCCATGAGTCAGCCCAGCAACAACGCTCAGCGTGTCCCTCTCCGCCTGCTTGTGATCGGCGCGCACCCTGCTGACGTGTTCGACCAGTCCGGCGGGACGATGGCCCATCACGTCCGCCGTGGCGACTGGGTCGGCGCTGTCGTGCTCACCCACGGCGCCCGCGTCCATGACAAGGTCATCGCCGACGAGATGTTTCGCGATCGCCAGATCCCCGAAGCGCAAGAGTTGACCGCCCTCCTGGCCGATCGTGCTGACAACAAGGCCCAAGAGGTCCGCCGGGCCTGCGAGGCTCTGGGGGTATCAGCGGAGAACCTATATTTTCTCGGCGTCGACGACGCTGTGCTGCTGGTCGAGGACAGCCTGGTCCGCCGGGTCGCCCGCATGATCCGCAAGCTCCGGCCCAACATCATCATCACCCACTTCCCCCTCGAGGATGGCGGCGTCGCCAGCCCCCACGCCACGACCGGCAGGATCGTGATGCACGCACTCCCGCTCGCCGCCAGCGTCGACCCCGGCGACCAGACCCAGCCGCACAAGGTGGCGCAGGTGTTCTACTTCGGCATCGGCGCCGCCCCCGTCCGCGCCCATCTTTGGGGGGCGATGGGCGGGTTCACGAACGACACGTTCATCAACATCACCGACGTGATCGAGCAGAAGGTCGCCGCCCTGGACGCGATGGTCAGCCAGGGCTACAGCGGGGCCTACGCCCGCAAGCGGATCGAAGCCAGCGACGCCGCCTTCGGCAAGTGCGTCAACGTGCCCTACGCCGAGGGGTTCATCAGCCTCCGCTCGAGCACCCACGACTATCTGCCGTTGAGCCACTATGACCTGCAGACCTCGCTCCAATCCGACCACGAGACGATCGCCCGCCGCAGCTATCGCGTTAAGCTCGATTGAACCGCTGACATGGCGATAGACGCCCGTGGCCTGGATCGTCTCGACCAGACCTTCTCTAACTGATTGACGATCGACCGCTGCTATGACCGCGCGCGGGACTGCTGGCTGGGCAAAGCCATCAGCGGCACG
>DASVCG010000424.1:0-11913 GCA_036381755.1 Phycisphaeraceae bacterium
TGAAGGCGGGATTCGGGAGGGGGGGTAGTAGAGCCCGGCGCGCAGCGCATCGGCCAGTTCTGGGGCTTTGGGCCAAGTGCGGCGATTCAGGAGGGGGTTAAAGATCGCCCATGGCTGATCGGCTGTGGCGGGGGGCCTCAGCCGTTATCCTCGCGGCCAAAGCGCAGCAGTAGGCGTCGCGGTTGAGGATGCCGCGATTGGGGGTGTTTGCAACCACCCCAGCCGCTCGCTGCTGGGCGTGCAGCGGCTCTTGCCCAATAGGCCATTGGCAATAGGGAATCAGCGGTCAGCCAGCGCCCCTGCGCCCGCTCTCGAGCGATGCGTGATGCGTGATGCGTAAAAAGGCGTTCAGGCGGCCTGCGGGGCCTGGGCCTTTTTCTGGTTGAGCTTGGCGGCCAGGCGGGACTTGTAGCGCGACGCGGTGTTCCGGTGGATCGTGCCCGTGGCGGCGACCTGGTCCAGCAGCTTGTAGAGGGCCCGCAGCTTGGCCTGGGCGTCCTCGACGCTGCTGTGGAGGATAGCTTCGCGGTAAGCCTTGATGGCGCTGCGGATGCGCGTCTTACGCCAGCGGTTGAGCGACCGGCGGTAGGCGTTCTGGCGGATGCGCTTCTTGGCGCTTAGGGAATGAGCCATTGCTGTTGGGTCCTTGGCCTGTCCGTTCCGTGGAAGTCGAGCCAGGTATTATGCGCAGGAGGGCGGGATAATTCAAGCCGGGGTCGGTCCGGGGGCGGCGGGGGCGTCGTTGCTTGACAAGGTTGGGGAGCTATCTAAACTTAAAGGTCCTAGGCGGGGTGGGCGCGCGCCCGCTCCGCTATGGAAGCCTGAGGCGGACCGGATGCGCCAGGTACGTGCACAGCTTGGATTGAGGACGGCGAAGCCGTGATGGGTGCGTGGGTGACCCATCTCGGCCCGCAGCCTCGCCGCCGCGACGTTCGGCTTGACCTGGCCCCGAGGGGAAGGAGGTCGCGGTGAGGGCTTAGCACCTTTGGAGTGTCCCGCCCGGTCGCAGGGCTGGTTGCCCCGCGACTGTCCGTCCAGGCCACGAGCGTTGACGCCTCGTGGTTTTTTTGTTGCTGAATTTTTGTTGCCAAAAGGCCGCGATCCACCCACGCGGGCGTCAAGCAAGGGCGCTAGGGGGCGGCAAGGGGGCGGCGAAGGGGCATCGAGAGGGCTGTGATTCAGCCTCGGAATCGCCTCTTTGCGTCGTGTCTCTGGCTGTGCCCGGCCCGGATGGTTGACGGGCTGGGTGTTTTGGGGAAGTAACGGCCTGGCCTGCCAGCGGGGGCAGCGGGTCCTTGGGCCGGGGCGCCGGTCGGGCGCCCGACAAGTGAATAGAAAAGGCAAGGAACAGACATGAACGGTCAAGAGATGCTCCGTCTGGTCGATGCGATTTCGCGGGACCGCAACGTGGACAAGGAAGTTTTGTTCCGCGACATCGAGCAGGCGATGGTTTCCGCGGCGCGTAAGCACTTCAACGCAGTGGACACCGAGGAATTCACCGCGGAGGTGGACCGCATCACGGGGAAGATCCGCGTCTGGCGCGGCCAGGAGGAGATCCCGCTGGAGTCGCTGGGGCGGATCCCGGCCCAGACCGCCAAGCAGGTGATGATTCAGCGGTTCCGGGAGGATGAGCGGCAAAGCATCTACAACGAGTTCATCGACCGCGTGGGCGAACTGGTCACGGGCATGGCCCAGCGGTACGAGGGCGGGGCGCTGGTGGTGCAATTGGGCCGGGCTGAGGGTTTCATGCCGCGGAGCGAGCAGATCCCCGGCGAGCAGCACCAGCCCGGCGAGCGCGTGCGGTGCCTGATTCTAGACGTGCGCGACGCGGGCAATCAGGTCAAGATCGTGCTCAGCCGCGCGCACCCGGACTTCATCCGCCGGCTCTTTGAGGTGGAGGTGCCTGAAGTTGCTGAGCGGATCATCGAGATCAAGGCCATGGCGCGTGAGCCGGGGCACCGCACCAAGATCGCGGTGGCCTCGATCGACTCGAAGGTGGACGCGGTGGGCGCGTGCGTGGGGGTGCGCGGCAGCCGGATCAAGAACATCGTTGACGAGCTGGGCGGTGAAAAGATCGACATCGTCCGCTGGAACGAGTCGAGCCAGATCCTCATCCAGAACGCGCTGAAGCCCGCGGAGGTGGTGGAGATCTCCCTGTGCTTCGAGCTGGGCCGGGCGACGGTGGTGGTCAACGAGGACCAGCTCTCGCTGGCGATCGGCAAGCGTGGGCAGAACGTGCGGCTGGCGGCGCGGCTGACGGGTTGGGATATCGACATCCTCACGCCCGCGGAGTTCACCAAGGGCCTGGACACGATGGAGGAGACGCTCAAGGCCGTCGAGGGCGTCACGGAGGAGCACATCGACCGCCTGGCGGCGCTGGGCGTCATCAGCGTGTTCGACGTGGAGGAAGTGGGCGCGGCATATTTGAAGGAGTCGCTGGGCGTGGAGGAGGACGTGGCCCAGCGGGTGGTGGCTGTGGCCGCCGAGAAGGCCAAGCAGGTCGCCGAGCAGCAGCAGCGCGAGAAGGAGGAGGCCGAGCGCCGCAAGCGCGAGGAGGCGGCGCAGCTGGCGGCGACGCCGGGCGAGCAGCAGGCCGCGGCGATCCTGGGGCAAGGCCCCGAGGAAGGCTCGATCGTCGACATGCTCCAGCAGCGTCAGGCCGGCGGTGAGGAGGTCGGTGAAGAGGCGACGGAGGAAACCGCTGCCGCCCACGACAGCCCCGATCCGGACGAAATCCGCGATCAGTCGGTGGCTGAAGATCAGCAGGAGATGGAGAGCGAAGCCGCCCAGGAGGCCGCCGCGGAGAGCACCCCCAGCGACCTGGAAAGCCCGGATGTCGAGCCCTCCGGCGTGGACGAGCAGGACGTTTCGGTCATCCGCGCCAAGCAGGAGGGCGGGGCCGGCGACTCGCTGGCTGACATCACGCCGCCCGAGGCCGGCGTGGTGATGGGCTCGCTGCAAGAGGCGAAGGGGGGCGAGGAGTCGCCCTCGGGCGTGCCCGAAGAGCAGGCGGAGGTAATCGACGAAACGGAACAGCAGATGGACCAGGAGTTGGAAGAGGAAAAGGAACAGGACACTCACCGATGAGCCAGCCGGCGTGCCGCGCCCGCCGCACATGCAGGTGAGGCGGACCGGGCCGGGGGTCAACCCACTGCCTCCGGGGGCGCCTCCGGGGGCGGCGCCGGCGGCCGCAGGACGGACAGGAGACTGTTTTGGCCAAGATCAAGCGTGTTTTTGAGCTAGCCAAAGAGCTGGGCGTCAGCAGCAAGGCCATTGTGGACAAGTGCCAGGCTGAGGGCGTGCCGGGGATCACCAACCACATGTCGACGGTGAAGATCGGCCTGGCCGAGACGATCCGTCAGTGGTTCGGTGAGGCGCAGGCGAGCACCGCGGTGGAGACGGCCGAGAAGGTGGACCTGACCAAGGCCCGCCGGGCGCGTCGACGCCGATCGGCTGCGCAGAAGGAAGACCAGACGACTGAACAGGCCGCGACCGCGACGGTCCAGGTTGATGAAGCCCCGCCGACGCCGGCTTCGCCCGAGTCTGGCGAGCCATCGACGCAGCAAGCTGAGCAGGAGCCTGCCCCAGCGGAATCGACGCCGGCTGAGCCTGCCGTTGCAGCCGCTGCGCCGCCCGCGAAGAAGGACGAAAAGCAGGACGAGAAGAAGGCCGAATCGCCCCAGCCGATCCAGGCCCAGGCGCGCAAGGTAGAGAAGCCTCAGCCGCCGGCGCCGCCCCAGCCGGTGGGCCGGCCAAACGTGCCCACCCGGCCGACGATCGTCAAGCCGGCGGGCGAGCAGCTCCATAAGCCCAAGCAGGCGCAGCTCAAGGGGCCGAAGGTGGTGCGGATCGAGGAGCCCGAGCCGCTGCCCCCGCCCCGATCGCGCCGATCCGAGCCGGCCACGCCGGTGGAAGACACCAGCACCGGCGGCATCACGCGCTCGCGCGGCCCGGTGCGCGGACGCGGGGCTGGAGGCGGGGCGATCTCGGACGGCGAAGGCCCCGCGGACCGCGGCAAGCGCCGCGTGCGCAACATCCGCCGCGGCCGCTCCGCCGACGCGTTGCCCGTGGGCCCGACCAAGTTCAGCCAGGCCGACATGGAGGAGCTCGACGCCCGCCTGCGCGGCGCCACGGGCTTCCTCAAGCAGCGCCGACGCGACCTGCGCAAGCGGGAGCAGGCCGGCCAGTTGGCCCCTCGGCCGTCGGTCACCGGCGGGAAGGTCGAAGTCGCCGAGCCGATCACCATCAAGAGCCTCTCCGCCGCTACGGGCATCAAGACCGCTGACATCATCAAGTATCTGTTCAAGAAGGGCGTGATGGCCACGATCAACTCCGCCATCGACACGGAGATGGCGATGGAAGTGGCCATGGAGTACGACATCGAGCTGGACGTCAAGGGCCAGCAGACGGCGTTGGAGAAGCTCCAGGAAGGGTTCGAGTCGCGCGAGCCCGTCGACCTGCGCCCGCGTCCGCCGGTGGTGACCGTGCTGGGCCACGTGGACCACGGCAAGACCTCGCTGCTGGACCGCATCCGCGCTTCGGACGTGGCGGCGCACGAGGCCGGGGGCATCACCCAGCACATCGGCGCCTACCGCATCACGGTCAAGGGGGCCGACGAGCAGGACAAGACCGTGGTGTTCCTGGACACGCCCGGCCACGAGGCGTTCACCGCCATGCGCGCCCGCGGAGCGAAGATGACCGATTTGGTCGTGCTGGTGGTCGCCGCGGACGACGGCGTGATGCCCCAGACGGTCGAGTCGATCAACCACGCCAAGGCCGCCGGCGTGCCCATCGTCGTGGCGCTCAACAAGATCGACAAGCCCGAGGCCACCGCGGAAAACATCCGCCGCATCTACGGCCAACTGGCTGAGCACGGGCTCAACCCCGTCGAGTGGGGCGGCGAAACCGAGGTGGTGCGCACCTCCGCCGCCACGGGCGAGGGCGTCAGCGATCTGGTGGAGGTGCTGGACTACCAGGCGACGCTGCTGGAGCTTAAGGCCGACTACGGCGGGCCGGCGCGGGGCACGGTGATCGAATCGCAGATGCAGACCGGCCGCGGCGCGGTCGCCCGATTGCTGGTCCAGCAGGGGCAGCTCAAGGTGGGCGATTTCATCGTCATCGGCCGCGCCTACGGCCGCGTCCGCGATATCACCGACGACCGCGGCCGACCCATCACCCAGGCCGGCCCGGCCACCCCGGTGGAGATCTCCGGCATCGACCAGATCCCCGACGCCGGCGACAAGTTCTACGTCACCGACACCCTCCAGAAAGCCGAGGAAGTCGCCAAGCAGTACCGCGAACGCGAGCGCCTGCAGCAACTGGCCAGCAAGACCAAGGTCACGCTCGACAACTTCGCCGCCCAGCTCAAGGCCGGCCAGACCCGCGACCTGCGCGTGGTCCTCAAGGCCGACGTGCAAGGCTCCATCGACGTGCTGCGCAAGAGCCTGGAGGAATTGGGCAGCGACGAGGTGACCGTCCGCGTGCTGCACGCAGCGGTCGGCGGCATCACCGAGAGCGATGTGCTGCTGGCCGACGCCTCCGACGCGGTGATCATCGGCTTCCACGTGGGCGTGACGCCCGCGGTCCGCGAGATCGCCGAGGCCCGCGACGTGGACATCCGCCTCTACCGCGTCATCTACGACGTCACCGACGACGTCAAGAAGGCGCTGGAGGGCATGCTCGAGCCCGAGAAGCGCGAGGAGGAGCTGGGCGTCGCCGAGGTCCGCGAGGTGTTCAAGATCACCAAGGTCGGCACGGTGGCCGGCTGTTTGGTGACCGACGGCGCGATCCAGCGGGCCGCCAAGGTGCGCGTGCTGCGCGACGGCGTGGTCGTCACCGAGAACCGCGAGATCGCCAGCCTCCGACGCGTCAAGGAGGACGTCCGCGAGGTCCGCGCCGGGACCGAGTGCGGCATCCGGATCGCCGGCTTCGACGATATCAAGACCGGCGATCTCATCAGTTGCTACAACGTCGTGGAGGTCAAGCGGACGCTGACGTGATAAGGCCCCGGGCGCGTTGAATGACCAAGGCTGGTTGCCGCCATCGCCCGTTCGCCAATACCCACCATGGTCGTCGGGATTCTGCAAGTTGAGCTGACGATTGACGGGGCACGGTCGCTTAAGGACAAGCGGCGGGTGGTGCTGAGCCTCAAGGACCGGCTCCATCGCCAGCACCAGGTGTCCGTGGCGGAGGTGGATTCGCTGGACAACCCCCGCGTGGCGGTGCTGGGCATCACCATGGCGAGCAACAGCGTGCCGCACTGCCAGAGCGTGCTGGACCGGCTGCTGGACAAGCTTCGGCTGGGGCGGGGCTTCGTGCTCAGCGATCACAACGTCCAGATCCTGACGGGGCAATAAGCCGCGTCGCTGGCTGGGATAAGCAAGGAAAAAAGGGCGGCGGCAAGGTCAAGAGAGGGCTTGGGACGCACGATTGATGAGTCGGCGGACGGAACAGGTTGAGTCCACGCTCCAGCGGGCGATCTCGCAGGTGCTCCAGCGTCGGCTGGCTGACCCGCGGATCCAGGGGCTGATAAGCGTGACGCGTGTGAAGGTCAGCCCCGATCTGCACAGCGCCACCGTGGGCGTATCGGTGCTGCCGCAGGAGAAGCAGGCGCTGGTGATCCGGGCGCTGAGGCACGCCGCGGGGCACATCCACGCGCTGGTCCGCCGAGAGGTGTCGATGAAGGTCGTGCCCAGGCTGGAATTCGAGTCGGACGAATCGCTCAAGAAGCAGGCGGGGGTGTATGGCGCGATTCAGCGGGGGGTGGAGCGGACCGGCCCGGCCCACTCCGAAGGGGGGGAAGATCAAATCCCCCCGGCTCCTCAGGCCGATACAACTTCTAGCTCAACCCCGCCCGAGGATGCTGTTCCGTGAAGCAAGACAGTCCCCAGGCCAAGCATCTGGTTGCCCTGCTCAAGCGGCTGGGCGCAGCCCATTCCGTGGAATTGCCGCCGCAGCGCGACCCGGTGACGCAGATGGTCGTGTCGTTTTTGCAGTGGGAAGCCACGCGCAAGCAGGCCGAGAAGGCGCTTGAGCGTCTGCTGGGGGTGATGGTGGACATCAACGAGCTGCGGGTGAGCTTCGAGCATGAGATTCTCGACGCGCTGGGCCGGGATTATCCGCGGGCGCAGGAGCGGGTGGCCCGGATGCGCGAGTCGCTCAACGAGGTCTACCGCCGCGAGCACGCGATGGAGATGCGCTCGATCGCGGGCAAGAACAAGAAAGAGCAGCGGGCGTACCTGGACACGCTGCCGGGCATCACGCCCTACGTGGCCGCCCAGGTGATGCTGCTGTCGCTGGGCGGACACGCCTTGCCGGTGGATCAGAAGCTGGTGGCGCTGTTGGCGTCGGAGAAGGTCGTCGAGCCGGACACCCCGCCCGAGCAGGCCGAGGCCCAGTTGCTGCGGCAAATCAAGGCCGATCAGACGCTGCACGTCCACCTGCTGCTGCAAGCCTGGTCCGATGCGACCAAGAGCGTGCCCACAGCCAGCGGCGCGGGAGCCAGGGCGTCGGGCCGCGGCAGCGCCAAGGCGGCAGGCCGGTCCTCAGGCGGCAAGAAGGCCCAGGCGGTCCGCACCGCTGCCAGCGCCAAGAAAAAGCCCGCCCAACGTTCCGCCAAGCGGTCGAAGAAAAAGTAGCCTTGCCTTCGGCGCGTCAGCCGATTCGCACCGCACTGGGGGAGGGGCGTCCCCGCGCAGCGAGCCCAAGGCTTAAAAGTTTAAAATCGGTTAGCACGCCGCCTGAAACGGCCCCGGCTGGGCGATAAACAAGCAAGGCCCCTCCGCCGCCGTCGGCAAGCCCCGTGGGCCCGAAAAATCGTTATCGTATTGGCCATGATGAGCATCAAGCCGCAAGCCGCGGAGTCTTTGCTCCGCATCGGAATCCCCAAGGGCAGCCTCCAGGATGCGACGATCGACCTGTTCGACCGGGCTGGGTACAACATCTCGATCTCCAGCCGATCGTACTTCCCCGAGATCGACGACCCGCAGCTTTCCGCGGTCATGTTCCGCGCCCAGGAGATGAGCCGCTACGTCGAGGACGGCGTGGTGGACCTGGGCATCACCGGCCACGACTGGATCATCGAAAACAACTCCGACGTGCACGAGGTGTGCGAGCTGCACTACTCCAAGGCCACCAGCGCCCCGGTGCGGTGGGTGCTGGCGGTCCCGGAGGAGTCGCCCTACCAGAAGCCCCAGGACCTGGCCGGCGGCATCATCGCCACCGAGCTGGTCAACACCACCCGCCGGTACTTCAAGGAGCGCAACGTCCCGGTCAAGAAGGTGGAGTTCAGTTGGGGGGCCACGGAGGTCAAGGCCCGCCTGGTCGACGCGATCGTGGACGTGACGGAAACCGGCTCCTCACTCAGGGCCAACAAGCTGCGGGTGATCGACACGCTCCTGACCTCCACCACGCGGCTGATCGCCAACAAGGAGGCTTGGAAGGACCCGCGCAAGCGGGATAAGATCGAAGACCTGGCGCTGCTGCTCCAGGGCGCGATCGCGGCGCGGGCGAAGGTGGGGCTGAAGATGAACGTGCCCCGGCAAAAGCTCCAGGCGGTGCTGAGCATCCTGCCCGCGGCCCAGTCGCCTACGATCAATCCGCTGGCGGATCAGGAGTGGGTGGCGATTGAGGTGATTGTGGAAGAAAAAGTCGAGCGCGACCTGGTGCCCCAGTTGCGTCGTGCCGGCGCCACAGCCATCTTCAGCTACCCGCTCAACAAAGTGGTTCCCTGAGCCGGGGGGAACAAGGTGGGCGGTCATGGGACGCAAGCGGTGCTGGCGTGGCGTGGCGGTGTGGTCGGCGGCGGCGATGCTGGCGGCGTCCTGCCAGGGCGGCCGTCCCACCCAGCGGGTGATCCTGGCGCCGTCCCCTGAAAAAGCCCCGGCTTTGCCCGAGGTGGCCCTCCCGCCCGACGTGGATCGGGCTGCGCTGGAGCCCCTCCAGGGCGAAGCGCTTGAGCGGGCGGGCCTGTCGCTGGAGCAGGTGGCCCAGTCGCTGCCGGTGCCCGGCTATCTAAGGCAGGTGGACCGGGCCCCGAGGGACCAGGGGCAGCAGGCCCCCGAGCCGCCTCTCACCGTTCAGCGGGCCTACGCCGCGGCCCGTCAGAAGATCTACGAAGGCCAAACCTACGAAGCAATCGAGCAGTTGGAGCAGGCCGCGCGCCTCTGGCCGGAGGAGCCGCAGTTGCTGGCCCTGCTGGGTCGGCTCTACACCGCGGTGGGCAACAAGGTGCGGGGGGCGACCTATCTCCAGCAGGCTGTGTCGCTGAACCGGAGCGATGGCGAAACGCTGCTGCTCCTGGGGCGGTTCAGCCTGGAGCAGGGGCGGTGGGAGGAGGCGGTCCAGGTCTTTGCCCATGCCCTGGGCCTGGATGGGGGCAACCCCCGGAACCCCCAGAACCCCCGGAAAGGGCAGGGGGCAGACGCCACGTGGCAGGAGTCGGAGGACGGGCATCAGCAGGCGCCCAGCCGTGGTTCCCCGCCAGCGGTGGCGCTCTTGATCCGCTACTACCTGGCGGGGGCGCTGGCCAACGCCGGCTACACCCAGGCCGCTATCGAGCAGTACCGCCAGTACCTGGAGCAGCCCAAGCCCCATGTGGGCGACTCGCGCCACCTGCGCGAGCTGATGCTCCTGGAGCGGCAGGAAGGGCTGACTTGGCAGAGCGTGGGCGATTTGTGCAACCGCCTGGGCCGGCCCGCTGAGGCGCTTGCCGCCTACGAGAAGGCCCAGCACGCCGACGTGCCCGACCCCCGCGAGCTGCGGGCCCGGATGATCTACTGCCACCTGCGCTTGGGTCAGCACGCCCAGGCCAGGCAGTTGGTGGTGGATCAACTGGCCGCCAGCGGGGGGGACGCCTCGGGCCTGCGGCTGGTGCGCTATTTGGTCAGCCAGGGGGTGGCCGCGGCCCCCTTGGCGCAGCATCTGACGCAAATCTATCAGCAGCAGGACCGCCCCGCGGCGATGGCCATCGCCATCGCGGAGCTTCTGCCGGCCCAGGAGGCCCAGGCCCTCTTAAGCCAGCACCTGCAAGCACATCCGGACGATGAGGAAGTCCTGCGCTACCTCTTGACCCAGCGCCTCCTGCCTACAGGCCCCGGCGCTTCAACCGACCAGTACGCCCAGGCGATCCGCGTCACCGCCCAGGCGATGGAGCAGGCCCAGGAGCAGGCCGGCGACTACGCCATCCTGATGCTCCGCGCCGCGGGCAACGATCCGAAGCTGCTGGAGGCGTTCGACACCCTGTCCGCCACGGAGCGTCAGCAGCCGATGGTGCGCGTGCTCTACGGCCTGGCGCTGGCCACGGGCGACCAGATCGAGCCGGCGCTGGTCGAGCTGGAATCAGCCCTCCAGGCCGATCCGAACCTGCTGGTGACCCGCCTGGAATTGGTCAAGCTGCTGGTGATCACGGGTCGGCTGGACCGTGCTGCGCAGCTCCTGGAGCCGCTGCGGGACAGCCACGACCCGCGCGTGGTGCTGCTTCAGGTGCGGGTGCTTTCGGAGACGGGCCAGGCCGCCCAGGCGCTGGACCTGCTGGACCGGGTGATCGCCAGCGGATCGGCCAGCACCGCGTTGATTCTCCAGAAGGCCCGCTTGCAGGTGCAAAGCGGCGACGCTGCCGGTGCTGAGCGCACGCTGCTGGATGCGCTGAACCATCACCCGGAAGAGGAGGCGATTTACGCGGCGCTATTGGAGCTTTACGAGCCGTCGGACGGTTCGCCCTCGCCGATCGCCGACGCCCAGCGGCAATGGAGCCGGCTGGTCAGGCGGCTGCTGGGCACCGTCCCCAACAGCCGAATGGGCAAGCTGGTCCGTGCCCAGATCCTGGAGGCCCAGGGCCAGACCGCCCAGGCGGAATCGCTGCTGCGCGGCCTCTTGGCAGCCAACGAAAACGACCTTCAGGCCCTGTGGCAGCTTATGGAAATCTACCTGCGCACCAACCGCAGGAACCAGGCTGTGCAGGAGATGGAGGCCCGCGTCGCGGCCCATCCCGATGACCGCCTGACGCTGGCCCTGGCGCACCGGTTCTATCAGCAGATCGGCGACACGCCGCGGATGCTGGCCACAGCGGAAAAGCTGCTTCGGCTGGACCCGCTCAACGCTCAGCGGGCCCAGGCGCTGGCAGGCGTCTACCTCCAGATGGACCGCCCCAAGGACGCGGTCCGCGTGCTCGATGAGGCGCTGCGCCAGGAGCAGGTGGACGACCCCGCGGCTCTGCTTCGGCTGTGGTGGCGCGCCGCGGTCGCCATGGGCCGGCCGCAGGAGGCAATTCAGCGGCTCGAGGCCGCCATGCAGCGGTTCCCCAAGCAGGCCGCTGACCTGGGCTACGAATTGGCCATGCTCGTCGACCTCATCGGCCAGAAAGATCGTGCGGAGCAACTGCTGCTCCGCAACCTGGAGCGGTTTCCCGATCACGGCCCCACCAACAACGCCCTGGGCTATCAATGGACGCTCCAGGGCAAGAACCTGGACCAGGCCAAGGCCATGATCGAAAAGGCCCTGGAGAACGATCCGGACAACGCCGCCTACCTCGATTCCCTGGGCTGGGTGCATTACCGGCTGGGGCAGTTCGACGAGGCGACCGCCTGGCTGCAACGGGCGCGGGCGGCCCCCGGCGGGAATCACCCCATCATCATGGATCACCTGGCTGACGCCCTCTATCAATTGGGGCGCAAGGAGGAAGCCCTTCGGCTTTGGCGTCAGACGCTGGCGCAGCTCAAGAACGAGCCGACCTTGCCCGGCGACGACCCGGAGCTTCAAGGGCTGGAGCAGCGCATATCGCAGAAGCTGACCGCGGTCGGGGCCGGTCAGCCGCCCGCCCTGGCGCCGCACGCCGACCCTGTTCCGCCCATGCAGATCGACGGAAACGACCAGGATGATCCCGCCGTCGCCGCTGAGCCGGCTGTTCCCGCCACC
>DASVCG010000425.1:0-2931 GCA_036381755.1 Phycisphaeraceae bacterium
CGGCATGGGCCCCGTGACGATCGCGGTGGACTCTTACGGCCCGGTGACGGACAATGCCCAGTCGGTGTTCGAGCTCTCGACCATCGAGCAGATTCCGTCCGCGCGCGAGGAGATCCGGCGCGAGCACGGCTTCGATGTCAACTTCGAGCGCGCCAAGCACCTCCTCGAGGAGAACGACGGCGCGGGCAACACCTTCAAGGCGACCGCCAAACCGGTGCTCATCGGCACCGCGGTGGTCGGCGCCACCACCATGATCTTCGCGATCATCGTGGCGCTCACGAGTGGCCTGCAGCCGGAGCTCGTGACCAACCTGTCCATCCTGCACCCCCCATTCCTGCTGGGCCTCATCGCCGGCGGCGCGGTGATCTACTGGTTCACCGGCGCCTCGATCCAGGCGGTGACCACGGGTGCCTACCGCGCCGTGGAGTTCATCAAGGCCAACATCCGCCTGGAGGGCGTGGAGAAAGCCAGCATCGAGGACTCCAAGAAGGTGGTCCAGATCTGCACCCGCTACGCCCAGGCGGGCATGTTCAACATCTTCCTGACGGTGTTCTTCATCACGCTGGCCTTCGCGTGCCTGGAGCCCTACTTCTTCATCGGCTACCTGATCTCGCTGGCGGTGTTCGGGCTGTTCCAGGCGGTGTTCATGGCCAACGCCGGCGGCGCGTGGGACAACGCCAAGAAGATCGTCGAGGTCGACCTGAAGGAAAAGGGCACCGACCTGCACGCCGCGACCGTCGTGGGCGACACCGTCGGCGACCCGTTCAAGGACACCAGCTCCGTGGCGATGAACCCCATCATCAAGTTCACCACCCTCTTCGGCCTGCTGGCCCTGGAGCTGGCCCTGGAGATCAACCGCGAGCACCGCGGCGTGACGCTGGTGCTGGCGGCGGTGTTCTTCGTGGCGGCGCTGGTGTTCGTCTACCGCTCCTTCTACGGGATGCGGATTACCTCCAACGAGCCTGCTGAGACATCCACGCCCAGCGGCCCGACGGCCAGGCCCGCCACGGAGGCGGTGGGCTCACGCCCCTAGGTCCTAGGCGCAGGCGGCCCCGGGCGCGGCGTGTCGTGGGAGCATGCCCCATGCCGCTGGCGGCCCCGATCCTGAGCGGCTGGGCCTGGCTTCAGGCCCTTCCACCAGCCCCGCTGGCCTTGACGCTGGCGGGGCTGCCGCCGTGGTGGTACCTGGCCCCCGTGGGGGCAGTTGCGGCGCTGGTCATGGCCGCGGTGTTCTACCGCAGCGTCATGCGCTTCAGCGAGGGCGACGCCGACATGGTCCGCATCGCCCAGGCGGTGCGTGAGGGGGCCTACGCTTATCTCCGCCGGCAGTACCTGGCGGTCGCCCTGGTTTTTGCGGCGCTGGTGCTGGTGCTGGCGGGCCTGAGCTTCGGGCTTGAGCTTCAGCCGCGGCTCTCGGCGCTGGGCGTGCCGGTGGCGGGGTTCCTCTCGGGGCTGTGCGGCTTCCTGGGCATGAAGACCGCGACCAACGCCTCAGCCCGCACCGCGCAGGCGGCCAAGCAGAGCCTCAACGACGGCCTGCGCATCGCCTTTCGTGCCGGCGCGGTCATGGGCCTGTGCGTCACCGGCTTTGCCCTTTTGGACGTCAGCGTCTGGTTCTTCCTGCTCACGCAGGTTTTTGACGTGGGCGGCCTGGCCGCTGCGACCACCGTCATGCTCAGCTTCGCGATGGGCGCGTCGCTTCAGGCGCTGTTCGCCCGCGTGGGCGGGGGCATCTACACCAAGGCCGCTGACGTCGGCGCGGACCTGGTGGGGAAGGTGGAGGCCAATATCCCCGAGGACGACGCCCGCAACCCCGCGGTGATCGCTGACAACGTGGGCGACAACGTCGGCGACGTGGCGGGCATGGGCGCGGATCTTTACGAGTCCTATTACGGCTCGATCCTGGCGGCGATGGCGCTGGGGGCCGCAGCGGCGTATCAACTGAACCTGGAAACCGCCCTGAGCCTGCGGCTGGCGTGCGTGCCGCCGGTTTTGGCCGGGGTGGGCATTCTTCTGGCCATCGCGGGCATCCTGGCTGTCCGCACACGCGAAGGCGCCTCGATGGCCCAATTGCTCCGAAGCCTGCGCGTGGGCGTGTGGCTCAGCTCCATCCTCACCGCGGCCGGGGCGGGCTTCGTGCTTTGGGGGCTGCTGAGCGGGCCGGCCTTCGCCGATGCGGGCGTATCCTGGTGGGGCATCTGGGTCGCCATCCTCGCCGGCCTGCTGGCGGGCCTGGTCATCGCCTGGGGCACCGAGATCTACACCTCCTACGACCACCAGCCCACGCGGCGCATCAGCCAGCAGGCCCAGACCGGCCCGGCCACGGTCATCATCAGCGGCATCGCGGAGGGCATGATCTCCACCTGGATCCCGCTGCTGACCATCGTGGCGGCGATCCTGGCGGCGTTCGTGTTCGCTGGCGGCAACGAGTCGCTCCTCCTGGGCGTGTTCGGCGTGGCGGTCGCCGCGGTGGGCATGCTCTCGACGCTGGCGATCACCCTGGCGACCGACGCCTACGGCCCCATTGCTGACAACGCCGGCGGCAACGCTGAGATGACCCATCAGCAGCCCATCGTCCGACAACGCACCGACATGCTCGACGCCCTGGGCAACACCACCGCTGCCATGGGCAAGGGCTTCGCCATCGGCTCAGCAGCGCTGACCGCCCTGGCCCTATTGGCGGCGTACGCCATCACCGTCCAGGCGGCGCTGACCCGCCAGGTCCAGGATGGCGAGAGCGTCCCGGACAACCAGGCGGCGCAAATCGCCTATCAGGGCAACGGCATCTTCCGCCTCAAGCTGCCGGGGCAGGATCGGGCCGACGCTGGGCTCATCCTTTCAGGGCATGGCGTGAGCGCGATCGATCAGGCGATGCGGCGCGTCGAGGCTTCCACCGCTCTGACCAGCGGTGATGTTCGACAACACCTGGCC
>DASVCG010000426.1:0-2680 GCA_036381755.1 Phycisphaeraceae bacterium
CGGCGTTCATCCTCCACGCCCTCTTAAACCTGAACCTGATCGACCCGGTGGAGCGAGCGATCGAGCGGTTCCCCCACAGGCAGACGCGGCTGGGCTACTTCCGCTCGCAGGAGGGCGAATGGGACTCCAACGGCCAGGTGCTGTGGATTCTGGACCGCTACCGCTGCCTCACCGGTCGGGCGCTTTCTAAGCCGCTGGTGGAGGCCCTGGTGAAAGGCGCCTGGTGGATCAAGAACAAGCGGCTGAGCGATGCGCTGGAGGAGCCTCACGCGGGGCTGCTGCCCGCGGGCTTCAGTGCGGAGCACCTGGGGCCCAACGATTATTACTACTGGGACGATTTCTGGTCGGTCTCGGGCCTGCGCAGCGCCGCGGCTGTGTTGCGCGACCGGAACGAGCAGCGTTTGGCGCAGGCGTTTGATCGCGAGGCGGAGCTGCTGCTGGCGGCGATCGACCGCAGCCTGGAGCGGACCGCTTCGCTTCGCCGCCACGCGGGCGTGCCGGCGTCGCCCTATCGGCGGATGGACGCGGGGGCCATCGGCTCGCTGGCGGTGGGCTACCCGCTGGCGCTGTGGCCGGCGTGCGAGCCCCGGCTGCTCGACACCGCGGCTTTTCTGATGGATCATTGCCGGGTCCACGGGGGATTTTTCCAGGACATGATTCATTCCGGGATCAACCCCTACCTGACGCTCCACCTGGCCCAGGTGCTGCTGCGGGCCGGCGACGGGCGGTATTGGGACCTGGTCCGCACGGTGGCGGAATTGGCTTCGCCCACCGGCCAGTGGCCCGAGGCGGTCCATCCGCACACGCTGGGCGGGTGCATGGGCGACGGCCAGCACATCTGGGCCGCGGCGGAGTGGGTGATGATGATCCGCCACCTGTTCATCCGCGAGGAGGGCGACCGGCTGATCGTGGGCGCGGGCCTGCCACGAGCCTGGCTGACGGGGCGTCAGCCGCTGCGCTTTGGCCCGACCCCGACGCCCTACGGCCCGGTGACGATCCGCATCGAGCCGGGGCCGCAGCAAGTTCGCGTCCACCTGGACGCCGCCTGGCGCGGGCAACCGCCTACGATCGAAGTGAGCCTGCGCGGCTGCCGGGGGCTGATCGCCCACGACGGGCCCCGATGCATCGAGCTTGAGCGGCTGCCCGCTGACGCACAGGCCCAGGAGGCCGCCCCGTGAACATCCTCATGCTCACCAACACCTACCTGCCCCACGTCGGCGGAGTGGCCCACTCGGTGGCCTCGTTCAAGACGGCCCTGGAGGCGATGGGACAGCGCGTGCTGGTGGTAGCGCCCATGTTCAACGGCGCGGCTGAGCAGGAGCCCGGCGTCGTGCGCGTCCCGGCCCTTCAGCACTTCAACGGCAGCGACTTCTCCGTCCGCCTGCCCATCCCGGGCCTTCTGTTCGCCAAGATCCAACGCTTCAAGCCCGAGATCGTCCACGCCCATCACCCGTTCCTGCTGGGCGACACAGCACTTAGGATCGCCACCGCCCGCGGCCTGCCGCTGGTGTTCACCCAGCACACGATGTACGAGCAGTACACCCACTACGTGCCGGGCGACTCCGCTGCGATGAAGCGCTTCGCCATCCGCCTGGCCACCGAGTTCGCCAACCTGTGCGACCACGTGGTGGCGCCCAGCCAGAGCATCGCCCAGTTGATCCGCAGGCGGGGCGTGTCCACCGCCATCAGCGTCATCCCCACCGGCGTCGACCCCGCCCGCTTCGCCCAGGGCGACGGCCAGGCTGCGCGCCAGGCGCAGGGCATCGCGTCCGATGATTTCGTCGTGGGCCATGTGGGCCGGCTCGCGCCCGAAAAGAATCTGGCCTTTTTGGCCGAGGCGGTGACGACGTTCATGCTTCAGCACCCCCGCGCCCGCTTCCTGGTCGTGGGCGGCGGGCCGGCGCAGGCGGACATCGAGGCCATCTTCGCCCGCTACCAGCTTGGCGACCGCCTGCACTTCACCGGCCCGTTGCGCGGGCAGGCCCTGGCGGACGCCTATCACGCGATGGACGTTTTCGCTTTCGCCTCGCGCAGCGAGACGCAGGGCATGGTGCTGGCGGAGGCGATCACCGCGGGCGTGCCGGTGGTGGCGCTGGACGCGCCGGGCTCGCGGGAAGTGGTGCAGGACGGCGTCAACGGCCGGCTGCTCAAGCACGAAGAAGTCAACACCTTTGCCGACGCGCTGCGCAGCATTGCCGCGATGAGCCCGCCTCAGCGCCGCAAGCTGTCTCAGGCGGCGCGCGACTCGGCCGAGCCGTTTCTGCTGGAGCGATGCGCCAAGCAGTTGCTGGACCTCTATCACGCGCTGGCGGACACGCGCCCGCGCCTGCGGCACGTGGAGGACAACCCCTGGACGCAGACGCTGCGGATCCTGGAGACCGAGTGGAATCTCTGGAGCAGCCGTGCTGAAGCCGTGGTGAAGTCGATCCGCGGGCGAAAGAACAGGCGACAGCGGGCGGACGGCAGGCGCGGATAAACCACAGGGGCGCGAGGTTGGAGGTGGGATGACAAGGTGAGGGGATGACAAGGTGACCGGATGCCCCCTCACCCTGCCCTCTCTCCCGCAAACGGGGGCGAGGGCTGAATTAATGTTCCTCCACCTCTTTTTGGTGCGCCCCCACCTTTTGATGTAGCCCAGCCTTTTGATGCAACCCCAGCCGCGCCCCCGTTGGGGGCGGGC